>CAYIQV010000211.1:0-3639 GCA_964365635.1 uncultured Acidiferrobacteraceae bacterium | reverse complement strand
CGGCACCGGCACCACCGGCAGCGCCATTCCGTTGCGTGCCGGGCTGGTGCTGTCACTGGAGCGCATGGACCGTATCGTCGAGATCGATCCCGCCAACCGCGTGATGCGCGTGCAGCCCGGCGTGCTCAATCAGGCCGTGCAGGACAAGGCCGCGGAACACGGGTTCTTCTGGCCGCCGGACCCCACCAGCAGCGCCTATTGCACTGTGGGCGGCAACATCGCGCTCAATGCGGCCGGCCCGCGCGCGCTCAAATACGGAACCCCGCGTGAAAACGTGCTGGGCCTGACCGCGGTCACGGGCCAAGGCGAGGCAATCCACACCGGCACCTACACCACCAAGGGTGTCGTGGGCTATGACCTGACACGCCTTATCATCGGCTCCGAGGGAACGCTCGCGCTGGTCACGGAGGCGACACTCAAACTCACCCCCCTGCCCGAGGCGCGGCGAACGCTGCAAGCGGTGTATGCCAATGTGCGCGCGGCGGCGGCGGCGGTATCGCGCATCATGGCGCAGCCGGTCACGCCCTGTGCGCTCGAATTCATGGATGCCGCCGCGATCGAGATGATCCGCCATTATTCGCAGGCCGATCTTCCACAGGGCGCCGGGGCCTTGCTCATGATCGAAGCCGACGGACCGGAGGCCGCCATGGAGGCGGCGGTCGCGGCCATCTCGGCCGCGGCACGTGGAGAAGGTTTATTGAATCTCACGGCGGCGAAAACCAAAGAGGAAGCCGCCGCCCTGTGGGCCACGCGCAAGGCATTGTCCCCGGCGCTGCGCACCATGGCGCCGAACAAGCTCAATGAAGATGTCGTGGTGCCGGTATCGCGCATCCCGGAACTGATCGACGGCCTGGAACACTTAAGCCGAGAATTCGGCATTCCGATCGTGAATTTCGGCCATGCTGGTAATGGCAATATCCATGTCAACCTGCTTTACGACACCCAGGACCCGCAGCAGGAAAAGAATGCGCGTCCCTGTCTCTCACGCGTCTTTGACCTGGTTTTGCACCTGGGGGGAACACTTTCGGGCGAGCATGGCATCGGCGTGGAAAAACGCGATTACATCAACCGCGCCATCGATCCGGCAACGCTCGACCTGATGCGCGCCATCAAGCGCCAATTCGATCCCAAAGGGATCCTGAATCCGGACAAGATATTCCCGCCGGCTGACCAGCGGTAATATTTACAAACATGTTTGGATTTACGATGATGAGAGTCATCGCACTGCGATAGAACCGATTCAATCGAACCACCAAGGAGACCACGATGAAACGCGCCCTTTCGACTATTGCTGTCCTGTTTGTCGCCACCTCACCAACCCATGCCGCCAATAACATCGATCAGGTCAATCAGTTGGTGCAAGCGGATTTCCGCAGTCTGTCGGAAGACCTCGGTGCGGCGCTGAGCTACAAGGCGGTCATCCCGGCCAAACCGCTTGGCCTGACCGGCTTCGATCTCGGCATGGAAGTCACGGCGACAAAACTCCAGAACCCCGCCGCCTGGGACCGCGCCACTTCCGGCTCCGCGCCGGAGACGGTGTATATCCCCAAACTGCACCTGCACAAGGGTCTGCCGGCAGGCATCGATCTGGGTGCGTTCTATTCGTCTGTTTCCGGCAGCAACATCAAACTGTGGGGCGCCGAGGTGCGCTACGCCATACTGGAAGGCAGCATCGCCACACCAGCCCTCGGTCTGCGCGGAACCTACTCCAAACTTACCGGGGTGAGTCAGCTTGATTTTCATACCACGGGGCTGGAGCTGATCCTGTCGAAAGGTTTCGCAATCTTTACCCCTTATGCCGGCGTGGGAAGTGTGTGGACAGTCTCCAATCCGGTCGGCGTGACCAATGTAACGAAAGAAGAATTTTCCCAGGGAAAATATTTTATCGGCGGCAACTTCAACCTCGGTCTGGCCAATCTCGCTCTCGAAGGCGACAAGACCGGTGACGCGACTTCCTACAACCTCAAGCTCGGCTTCCGGTTCTAACCGCTAACGCTCAAACAACTCCATCTTGTCGCCCACGCGCTTCATATCGAGCTGCCCGAGAAATGACATGCCGAGCAATATCTCCGAGGGACCGGTGCCTTCGGTGATGCTGCCGGCCACATTGTGCAGAACCACGTCACCCACCTGGACCGTATTCAGCTGGAGATCATAAGTACGCACCAAACCGCCAGCGGTGCTGGCCACGCCTGGCCGTCCGTTCTTGCGGTAGTCCAGACCGAGACGATTGGCGACCTGACTGTTCATGGCGACCACCGTGGCGCCGGTGTCGACCAGAAAACGCACCGGCACACCATTAATTATTCCATCAGCAAAAAAATGCCCGCCCCGCTCCGGGTAGAGCGTGACGCTGCTCCGGCCGGTGGCCTTGAGGCTGGCCACCACCACACCAAGTTTCAGCGTCTCGCGCTTGCCGTTAATCTCGATCACTGCCTTCTCCTCCTGCGTGTCGGCGGAAAGCAGCTTGACGCCCTCGGGGCTGGTCTCGCCGCTTTTCAGCACGCGGCGGGCGCCATCAATCACCAGAATGGCCTTGTCCTTGAAGAGTGCCTGAATAGTGATGCTCTGCGCGCCAGCCCAAAGCGGCAGCAACAATGCCAGCAAGGCAATAACTGATACGCGGCTGTGTTTGTGTCCCATGTATTTCTTAATTCAACCATTCGGCAGTAAAATCGGCGCATGCAGGAAATACTCGTCTTCCGTCAGGCGCCACATGAAGGCCCGGGCTATCTGGCCGATTATCTCGACCGCCACCGGCTTTCTTACCGTCTCATTCGCATCGACCAGAACGACACGATCCCTACAAGCATAGACGGCGTCGCGGGATTCGTCTTCATGGGCGGCCCCATGAGCGTCAACGACCCGCTCCCCTGGATTCCCAAAGTAACAAAGCTCATCCAGCAGGCGATCGCCGCCGATCTGCCGGTGCTCGGCCACTGTCTCGGCGGACAACTGATCAGCAAGGCGCTCGGTGGCGTGATTACAAAAAACCCGGTCAAGGAAATGGGCTGGCTCCCGGTTCAGCGGGTCGACAGCAACGACACGGCGCGCGGCTGGCTCGGCGATTTGCCATCGGAGTTCGAGGTGCTCCACTGGCATGGCGAAACCTTTTCCATTCCCCCGGGCGCGACCCGCATCCTGGCTTCGCGCGACTGCGCCAATCAGGCCTTCGTTATCGGCAAGACGCTGGCGTTCCAGTGTCATATCGAAATGACCGCCGACATGGTGCGCGAATGGGTACGGGTGGGCGGCGACGAACTTTCGCCCGCATGTGCAACTGTCCAGAATCCACAGGCCATGGTGGCCGACCTCGACGCGCATGTGCAACGGCTGCAACGCATCGCCAATAAATTCTACGACCGCTGGCTACAAGGCCTGCGATAGACTGTCATCCATGTTAAGAATCGGCGTTGATCTCGGCGGCACCAAAACCGAAGGCATCGTCATGGACCAGACTGGGGAAATTCTTTTCCGTGAACGCCGCCCCACACCGCAGGCTCACGGCTATGACGTCATTCTCGATAACATCCGCGTGCTGGTGCTCGATCTGGAAAAAATGGCGGGACAATCCTGCCGGGTCGGCATTGGCACACCGGGCGCGATCTCAACGCGCACGGGTTGTCTCAAAAATTCCAA
>CAYIQV010000210.1:1032-3656 GCA_964365635.1 uncultured Acidiferrobacteraceae bacterium | reverse complement strand
CCTCAGTGACGGCCCTTCGTTGCTCTGTCGAGACCAGACAGCAATCCGATGATAGATACCGAAACGATTATCAGATTCGCCACTATCAATCCGGCTAGGACACCAGAGAGCGTCCATAGCTGTACGAACTTATAGCCTGCGATAAGGCTGAAGATAGTGGATAATAGATAAGCAAAAAATAGGGGAGACGTATGTTCAATGGCGCGAAGGCCAGCACTCAGCGGGAACGCGAGGAACATGATTAAGTAAATCACAGCAAATCCTTGCAAGAGATGGCCGTAACCCTGGTATTGCTCACCATAGATCAGACCCAACCAAAAATCAGGCGCAGAAGCTGCAATGGCAGAAACCACCAATGTAGAAGCACCCCCCACTACTAATATTTTCCGTAAATACTTTAACAGCGCCGTTCTGCCCCCCTGATGAAAATGCCAAGCGCTGCGTACGGGAGCGATATTTTCCACCGCTTGGAAAAAAATATGGGCGATGCCCATAAGATTTTGGGATGCCTTCAAGGCGCCGACTGCCGCAGTTCCGAGAAGCACCCCCGCTGCGATAATGAAAACATTTCCGGATGTCCATTGGAGCACGGCGGAACCGACCAACCATCTCGAAAATCGCCAGTGGCGCTTAATCATTGCACGAAACGTCACGGCATCCCACGCCACCTCTGCTACCGTGCCCGCACCAAACAACACCGCAGAAAAAGCAGCAGCAGCTATTACCCACAGGGCCATTACGCCGTCCATATTGGCATGCTGATTAAGCCAAAGAAGTGCGACCAACTGTCCGACATACCGGACCGCATCGTTTGCTACCGCAGCAGAACCCCGGTTGTGGGTCAGAAAATAGCGCCGTAGAAAATCCTGAAATTGGCAAGAAGCTGCTACCACCGCCAGCGGCAGAGCAAGACCCCTAATATGCCACTCTGGTTTAACCAAGTGCACAAAATACGTTCCTTCGTATACAAGAACAAACATGGCGATGGCAAAAATCAGCTGATATGTCATTACGGCTCCGTAATACGCAGGGCGCGCATCCAGCAGCTGTTTCGGTCCAATGCTCATCATTGGAGAAATCACCATGGCGTTCTGGATGCTATTGGCAAATAACACCACCATCCACCCAAGTGAAAATTTCCCAAACTCTTCGAGGCCAAGAACGCGCGCAAGAAAGATGCCGGTGAGAAAATTGGCGCCGCTCACCAGCACTTGGTCTCCAAGAGCCCAATTTATATGGCTGTATCTATGAAAAAACTGTGTCAATATGCGGCTAATATGAACTGCCATAGTCAATATGAAGCGCATCAATAATGCCCCTCTCTCATTTTTAAAAACTGTAACCATCTCAGCTGCCAGCCATATTGGAGGTGCTTTCTTCCCCATCCAGATACTCTTCCCTAAGAAGATAAAGAAACACTTCCTCGGCTGCATGCATAGGGGTCAGGTTTGTAGTATCAATACAAATTTCGGGATGTTCAGGGGGTTCATAAGGATCGCTAATACCAGTAAATGATGCGATCAAACCTTTGCGCGCTTTTGAGTAAAGCCCCTTGCGGTCTCGCTGTTCGCAGATTTCCATCGGGGTCGCGACATGAATTTCGATAAATGCGCCATGCTGCTCGATCAGTTCGCGCACTGCGCGGCGCGTAGTCGCGTAAGGGGCGATGGGCGCGCATATCGCCACACCACCGTTTTTAGTGATTTCGCTGGCAACAAAACCAATACGCTTGATGTTGATGTCGCGATGTTGTCTGGAGAATCCCAGTTCGTTCGACAGGTTGTGCCGTACAACGTCGCCATCGAGAAGTGTCACCGGCCTCCCTCCTGCCTCGATAAATTTGGCGTAGAGTATCTTGGCCAGCGTGGATTTTCCGGAACCGGACAAGCCGGTAAAGAACAAGGTAATGCCCTGTCGGTTGCGAGGCGGGCATACCTTGCGCAGCTCTGAAATAACATCGGGAAAGGAAAACCAGGACGGTATTTCCTGGTTATGTGCCAGGTGGTTGTCCAGTTCTTTTTCTGTAAATAGCTGGCTTTTCTTGCCTGTCCGCTCTATTTGTTCAGTTGGTAAAAACTGATCATCCTCAGGCACGTATTGCATCTCTCGGATCGGGATCATGCGAATGGCCAATTCGTCCTGATGTTTCGCCACCATCTCCTGTGCCGCATAACGGGGATAGAAACGCTTTCCGCCCATGCGGATATCGGGCGGCGCCGCATGCTCCGGACCAACAATGAGGTGCGAACATCCATAGTTCTGCCGGACAATAGCATTGAGCAGCGCCTCGCGCGGGCCAGCCATGCGCACCGCCATAGGCAGCAGCGACAGCATAGCCAGGTTGTGCGGATAGTGCCGGCGGATGGCTTGGTAACAATGGACGCGCGCGTAGTAGTGCAGATCACCGGGCTTGGTCATGCCCACGGCGGGATGCAGCAGTATATTTGCCTGCGCCTCCTTGGCCGCGCGCAGGGTGATGTCACGATGCAGGCGATGCATGGGTTTGCTGGTATTGAACGCCACCACGCGGCGCCAGCCGTGTTTTTCGAACAGATGGCGCAGCTCCTCGGGGGTATCGCGCAGCGTCTCGAAATCGTAGTGCATCGGATGCTGGATGCCTTCAA
>CAYIQV010000210.1:0-1022 GCA_964365635.1 uncultured Acidiferrobacteraceae bacterium | reverse complement strand
GCCATGAACCTGTTCTAACAAAAAGTGCACACCGGGGTGGTTCAGCGAGTCTGTTCCATAGACAAGTTGCGCCTCACGTTTTTTGTCAGGCTTCCATTTGTCCGTAATGCGCAGCACCGCGAGCATGAAGCCCTCGGGATCGTTCAGCCCGAGATAGCCGCCGGTTTCAATTTTCTCCGCGATGGCGTCGGGAACATCCAGTGTGATCGGCATGGACCACAATTGTTTGCTTGGCAGCCGCATGGTCTCCAAGACGCTTTCGTACACCTCACGGGTCATAAATCCGCGCAACGGCGAGAAGGCGCCGTTCATGAGCAGTTCCAGGTCGCAGAGCTGGCGCTGCGTCAGCGTAATTGCGGGAAAGTTCTGCGAGTCTTTCTTGAGCAGCGCGGTGCGCGCCTCATCCACCAGAAGATTCTGAAGAATGCCGCCGTAGGGTTTTATCAGGTGATCCATAGAACCGTCCCGGTCAGGCCGATACAGCAATGTGACGATGGCGCCAGAGCATGGTCCAAGTCACGATAAATCCCCCTACGCCATCGGCCAGCGCATCCCAGCCGCTCGCCTCCCGGCGCGGGACATACCACTGGTGATATTCATCTGCTATGCCATAGGCGGTTACAAGAGCTGTAACAAGAAGCACTCTATTCCACGTTGTCACAATAGGAGGTACAAACGAACGGGCCAGAAAAAATCCCAGAATACCGTAACACAACGCATGCAACAGCTTGTCTGTTCCGCTAAACAGCATTGGCGCAGAAACACTCGACTGCGAGGAAAGCAGAAAGATCAGCATCATCCAGCCAACGGCCAGCACGCGAAACAGAGTGAACATGGGATTCATATATCGTATCTGCTTTAGCAGGTTGTTAAAAAAGGGTTAGTCACACCGGTGAAAGCCGGTGTCCAGAAAATTAAGGTCAATGATTTCATCGACATCCTGGATTCCCGCTTTCGCGGGAATGACGGAATTTGATGTTTCGTTGCACTTTTCAACAACCTGTTAGAGCACCCGACAAAAT
>CAYIQV010000209.1:0-3682 GCA_964365635.1 uncultured Acidiferrobacteraceae bacterium | reverse complement strand
ACACTGTTGCACCGGAGTTCGTCCGGTGAACTTGTCCCGGTCCAGATTGGTTTCCGCGTCCTTTAGCTCGATGACGACGAGCGGCAATGTGCTGCTGTGCGGTGTGAAATTCCCCAAGGCGCCGTCCGCGGTTCCCACGCCGGGCACCGTGAAGTTGCGCAACAATTCGTATCGGTCCGGGCTTTCCGAAAAAGGCTGCTGCAACGCCTTGAGCATCTTCTCGACGATTTTACCGGCCTCTTCCCGCGCCGCGCCATTTAACAGGACGGCGAATTCGTTTTCTTGCAGGTAGGAAAAAATATCGCCCTGCCGCAGCGTCTCCTGGATGCGCTGGCCGGCCTGCACGAGCAAAGCCTCGTCAGCATCTTGGTCGAAGAAACCGCCCTTGGTTTTTCGGAAACTGCCGAGATTGATCATCAGCAATGCAAAAGGAGTCTGTGCCTTCGGCTTGCGGTACAGCATTTCCTGAAGATTCTGCAGCAGAAAATAGCGGTTGGGAAACCCGGTGCGCGCATCGTGCGTGTACCGGTGCTGCAGTTCGCGGTGTTTGACGGCGGTCCGGAGCAACAGCCCGAGCAATGTTGAGCTGATCGCGACAAAGAGCGCCATGATGACTCCGATTTCACGGCGGATCTTGTTCCGGGTGCTCTCGAATAAATCCGCCTCGGGCATGTCCACGAGATTCCAGGAAGTTCCATTGACCGGCGCGGAGTAGCCGACGCGGCGCATTTCATCCGGAGTCAGCTTGAATTCGCGATCGAGCTTGATGCGCGCACCTTCGTCCATGATTTCGATGAGGCCCGGGATGTCCCGGTTGAGCAGCAGGAGCTTGTGTCCGGGAAGCTGGCCGCGTTTCAGGATGCGCGCGACGATGTCCGCGGGAAAGCTGACGAAGAAAATGCCCGCGGATTTGCCGTCCATCTTCCAGTCCGCCATGACATCGAAGTGATAGACCTCGGCGTTGGGGTGGACGTAGATCCGGCTGTGTTCGCGGTTCGTGGCGAAGGTGCGGATATCCTTCTGGCAAATTTCGCCCACCAGGCCTTCGAAGTCCACGATATAGGGCCTGCCCTCCCGGTCCGCCAGCGTGGACGCGAAGGATTCGGGAAAGTGATCCTTGACCGCGCGTTGCAACTGATCGTGCAGATGTGTGTTGTCGGGATCGCGGCTAATTTTGCGCAGCAGGCCACTTTTGACGTCCGCGAACAGATGCGTGGCGCGGCGCAACTCGCCAAGATAAACGCCGATTTCCCCCGCGACACCGTCGACGGAAGCGCGCATAAGTTTGTGCTGGTGTTCCTCGAAGTCGCGGTAGCGGACTTCCGCGATCCACACCAGCAGTCCTCCAACCATCGTCAGGATCAACAGGGCGAAGACCGTGGCGTGGGCGACGGGCGACTTCCACCTGCCGGTATCGCCGGGAAGCGTCAGATCGGCCGGCGATCGCGGGTTCGTGGCGGAATAGGATGAGGGACGTGGCATCGTGTTCAAACGGACGACCTCAGCGGGTTGCGTGTTTCGACATAACGGGTCAGAAGCATCTCGAACTCCGCCGCCGGCAACGGCCGGCTGAAGTAGAAACCCTGCATGATATCGCAGCGGCGGGCGTTCAGGTACACCAGCTGCTCCTCGAGTTCGACGCCCTCCGCGACCACATCCAACCCCAGTTTGTGCGACATCTCGATGACGGCCGTGGCGATGGCGGCGCTCTGCTCGCTTTGCATGACGTTGTGGATGAAAGAACGATCGATCTTGACCTCGTCGATGGGCAGCCGCTGGATATTGGACAACGAGGAATGGCCGGTGCCGAAGTCGTCCACGGAGATTCGTATGCCCCGGTCCTTGAGCTGCTGGAGCGTGGCGCGGATCTGCTCCAGATTGTGCAGCACCATGCTCTCGGTGATCTCGATCTTCAGATAGGAGGGGTCCAGACCGGTCTCCTCGAGCGTGCGCAGGATCAGCGGCACGATATCCGGTTGTTCCAGTTGCCGCGCGGAGATGTTCACGGCGATGCGCAGCGGCGGAAGTCCCTTCGCCTGCCAAGCCTTGGTTTGCATGCAGGCCTCGCGCAGCACCCACTCGCCCAGCGGCAGAATCAGTCCGGTTTCCTCGGCCAGCGGCACGAAACGGTCGGCAGGCAGCAATCCCAGTTCGGGATGCTGCCAGCGCAGCAGTGCTTCCGCGCCGACGATCTCTCCGCTGAAACGATCGACCTGCGGCTGGTAGTGCACCAGCACCTCGGGCTGATAATGCAGTTGCAGTTCGCCGCGCTGGACGGCCTTGCGCAGGCCGGTTTCGAGCGACAGGCGCCTGGCCGTCTCGGCCTGTTTGTGTGCGGTGTAAAACGCGAAGGTGTTGCGGCCCGCGGCCTTGGCCTCGTACATCGCAGCGTCGGCATTCTTGATCATGTTGTCGATGTCGCTGTCGTCGAACGGGTAGATGGTAATTCCAATGCTGGGCGAGACAAATACTTCATGCTCGCCGAGATGGAACGGTCTGGCGAACTGTTGGATGATTTTCTGCGCCACCTCGGCGGCGGCGTCCACGTGGTTCATCCCGTCCAGAACGACCGTGAACTCATCGCCGCCCATGCGCGCGACCGTATCCTCTTTGCGCACGATCTCCTGCAACCGTTGGGTGGCGGCTTGCAGCAGCAGGTCGCCGACGAGATGCCCCAGCGAGTCGTTGATGTTCTTGAAACGGTCGAGGTCGATGAACAACAGGCCCACCAGCCGTTCGTTGCGGTCGGCGCGCTTGAGCGCTTCGCTCAGGCGGTCGTGGAACAGGCGGCGGTTGGGCAAGCCGGTGAGCGGATCGTAATAGGCGAGCCGGGCGAGCCGCTCTTCGAACACGATGCGTTCGCTGATATCCTGCGCGACAACGGTGTATAGCGTATTGTCCCCGTGCTGGAAAGCGCTGATGGAAAGCAGCACCGGCAGGCTTTCGCCGTTCCGGCGCAGAACCGTCAGCGACATTCCCGTGCCGGAAAGCGGCCTGCCGTACGGGTCAGTGCAACGGCCGGTTTCCGCGGCCGGGAAGAAGCGGCTGAGCGGCGTACCGACAACCTCGTCTTCGGCATAACCGAATATCCGCTCGGCGGCGGTGTTGAAGCTCTCGATGTATCCTTCGTCGTCCAGAGTCATAACGGCCTCGGCCGCGTGTTCCAGCACCGCCCGGTGGCGTTCCGCGCTGGCGGCGATTTCCTTGCCACGGCGGATCAGCTCGCGGCGCATCGTTTCCAGGTCTTCGGACAAATGCACGACTTCGGCGAGGCGGCTGTCCACCGTCAGCGGCCGGTCGAAATGGCCGGAAGCAATCGCGCGCGACGCCTCGCTTAGTTGCCGCAGGGGACGGCCCAGACGCATGCCGAGCAGCACCGCCAGGATCAGCAGCAAAATCGTATAGGCCGCGGCGAAATAAACGCCGCGGCGATAGACGCGGGCGATCTGCTCGCGCGCGTAACTTTCGTCAAAACCGAGGTTCAACATGCCGCGCGGCCGGCCATCCTTGTCCATCACCGGCGCGGAGATGCGATAAGCATTGTCACCATGTTCGCCGAAGAAAAAATCCTCCTGGAAGTTCCGCTTGGCCTGCGGATCGTTCGGGTCGTCCATGGCCACTTCCACATACACCACTTCGCCGCTCAACAACAGCTCGCTGAAGATGGACTGAACCTCCGCCC
>CAYIQV010000208.1:0-3730 GCA_964365635.1 uncultured Acidiferrobacteraceae bacterium | reverse complement strand
CCTCTTCCTGGATCATGCGCAGCACGGACAGCGCCGAGGACTGCACGCTGCGGATGTGGCCGTTGCCCTGGCAGCGCGGGCACACCAGACTTGAGGCTTCGCCGAGAGAAGGGCGCAGGCGCTGGCGCGACATCTCGAGCAGACCGAAACGCGAGATGCGCCCGACCTGGGTGCGGGCACGATCGACCTTGAGCGCTTCCGCCACCCGGATTTCCACTTCACGCTGGTTGCGCGGCGGCGTCATGTCGATAAAGTCGATCACGATGAGTCCGCCGAGATCGCGCAGACGCAATTGACGCGCGACTTCATCCGCGGCTTCCAGATTGGTGTTGAGTGCGGTTTCCTCGATGTCCGCGCCCTTGGTGGCGCGCGACGAGTTTACGTCAATCGTGACCAGGGCCTCGGTCTTGTCGAACACGATGGCGCCGCCGGAGGGCAGGCGCACTTCGCGCGAGAACGCCGATTCGATCTGATGTTCAATCTGATAGCGCGAGAACAACGGAATCTCGTCCTTGTACAGCTTGAGCTTGTCCATGAACTGCGGCGCGACCTGCTGCATGAACTTCTGCATGCGCTCGTGGGTCTCGGCATTGTCCACGATGATTTCGCCGATGTCGGCTTTCAGGTAGTCGCGGGTAGCCCGCACCACGAGATTACTTTCCTGGTACACCAGGAAGGCAGCGGGGCGGCTCTGGGCAGCCGTGGAGATGGCATCCCACAGATTGATGAGGTAGTCCAGATCCCACTGGAGCTCTTCCGCCGAGCACCCAATACCGGCGGTACGGGCGATGACGGAGTAGTCGTCGGGCAGCTTGAGTTGAGACATGGCCTCGCGCAGTTCCGCGCGTTCTTCGCCCTCGATGCGGCGGGAGATGCCGCCACCCTTGGGATTGTTGGGCATGAGCACCAGATAACGTCCGGCAAGGCTGATGAAGGTGGTGAGCGCCGCACCCTTGGTGCCGCGCTCCTCCTTGTCGATCTGCACGACCAGTTCCTGGCCTTCCTTGACCACGTCCTTGATGCGCACCTGGCCCATGGGCGTACGTTCATCGTAACCCTGGAAGTAGATGCGGGAGATTTCCTTGAGTGGCAGGAAGCCCTGACGCTCGGAGCCGTAATCAACGAAAGCAGCTTCCAGGCTCGGTTCTACGCGGGTAATTTTCCCCTTGTAGATGTTGCCTTTCTTCTGCTGGTAGGTGGAAGACTCAATATCGAGGTCGAGAAGTTTTTGGCCATCGACAATAGCCAACCGCAACTCCTCGGGATGAGTTGCGTTAAACAAAATGCGTTTCATTGTATGTATCCCCGACGCTTGGCTTTGCGAGCCACGTCCGCCTCACGCTGTTTTGTATCAGCGCCGTGAGGCTACCCTTCCGACAGGGTCAGGAACCGCTTTTGGCCGATTCCTGTTTTTGTCCCGCGCGACACTGGCGCACGGGTTCGTTAATCAGACTTTACTTTCGAGCGATGGACAGGATATTGCTGTCTCGCGCGTTGTCTGCCATTGAAATTGTCGGCAGGGGCTCGCTTTTCCGGAGCGTCTCTATATGCCTCTACAGGTCAGGGGAGAGGCTGTCACCCTTGTTTTTGGCTCTGTCGCTTATCCAGGCACCCGGCTTTTTACGTTTGTTTACCGGCGCCATCGAGCGAGAAAACCTTCGCGCCCGGCTTTTGGCCTACGCGAAAACTCTTTGAGTTCCGTGTACTTGAATCAAAATTCGAGAATTCACTAAAAGTACACAAGGTCACTATATCAACGAAAGAGACCCTCAGCAATCTGTTATCATGCCTTTTACATGGAAACCGACACGAAATCCGACAAAATCCCGGTCCGCTTCGTCGAAATCGACGAATCCCACGCCGGCCAACGTCTGGATAACTTTCTGATTTTTATGCTGAAGGGCGTGCCGAAAAGCCGGATTTACCGCATTCTGCGCAAAGGCGAGGTCCGCATCAACCGTGGACGCGCCAAGCCGGATTATCGATTGGAACTGGGGGATGTGGTCCGGATTCCGCCTGTTCGCACGGCTCCGGCACCGGAACGTCCCGATCTGGGCGACAGGTTTGCCTGGCTGGCGGACCGTGTCCTTTATGAGGATGACCAGGTTCTGGTGTTGGACAAACCGACTGGTCTGGCTGTCCACGGCGGGAGCGGGGTGAGCGTCGGGCTGATAGAGGCCCTGCGCCAGCTGCATCCGGAGGCGCCGATGCTTGAATTGGCGCATCGTCTGGATCGGGAAACCTCAGGCTGTTTATTGGTGGCGAAAACGCGTCCCGCGCTGATGTCGCTGCACCAGCAATTGCGCGAAGGCGGAATGGAAAAACGCTACCTGGCCCTGGTCATGGGTGGCTGGCGCGGCGGGGCGCGGCATATATCGGCCGCGCTTGAGCGTGGCGAACCGGGCAGGGGCAAGCGCAAAGTTGAGGTGTCCGAAGAGGGCAAGGAAGCAGAGAGTATCTTTACGCCTAAAGGCCGGTATGGAACCGCGACCCTTATGGAAATCAAACTGCTGACCGGACGTACGCATCAGGCCCGGGTGCACGCCGCCCACGTGAACCACCCGATTGCCGGCGATGACAAATATGGGAGTTGGGAATTTAACCGCGAGCTGCGCCCCCTGGGCCTCAAGCGTCTGTTCCTGCATGCACGGCAGCTAAGTTTCACGCACCCGACACGGGGCAGTAAAATGACGGTCGAGGCCCCCATTCCATCAGAACTTACCGCCGTCCTGGAACGCCTGCGCGATGCAACGCCCGCATGAATTGATTATTTTCGATTGGGACGGAACCCTGATGGATTCCGTGGCCAAGATCGTCCGCTGTTTCTCTGCCGCGGTGGCGGACGCCCAGGCGCCGGACCCCGGTGAGGCGGCGATACGCCATATTATCGGCTTGGGTCTTCAGGAAGCCGTGGATGAACTACTGCCACAGACAAACGCAGCCATTCGGGCGCTGGTGATCGAGCGGTACCGCGTACATTTTCTGCATCTCGATTCTACCGGCATGGAACTTTTCCCCGGCGTACTCGAGGGCCTGGAAGCGTTGGCGGCGCGCGGGTATCTGCTCGCCGTTGCCACGGGCAAGGCGCGCCGCGGGCTGGATAGGGTACTCAACGACAGCCAGACGGCGCATCTGTTCTGCGCCACACGCTGTGCGGATGAGGCCTTTTCCAAGCCGCACCCACGGATGCTCGAGGACATTCTTGACCAAACCGGATTCACCCCCGATCAGGCGCTGATGGTGGGGGACACGACCTACGACATGCAGATGGCGCGCTCGGCTTCCATGGATGGGCTGGCGGTCACCTATGGCGTGCATGCGCGGGAATTGTTGCTGGAACATGATCCACTGGCATGTCTGGATTCGTTTACGGAGGTATGTGCATGGCTGCGTGCGAGGGACGACGCGTCATCTGCCACAGCAGTGAACTCCTGAACAGCGGGCGTGGGGTCCGCTTCCAGGTACGAAGACATGGTGAAGTTGCCCCAGCCTTTGCCATTCGCTTCGATGACAAGGTGCATGCCTATCTCAATCGCTGCGCCCACCGGTCGCTTGAGCTTGACTGGGAGGCAGGAGAATTTTTCGACGCCTTTGGCGAGCTCCTGATCTGCGCCTCGCACGGGGCGCGGTTTGCGCCCGCCAGCGGTGCCTGCGTCGGCGGGCCGTGCCACGGTACGGGCCTGGTAAAACTTACGGTCACCGAGGAAGACGGCCGGCTCTGCCTTGAGCC
>CAYIQV010000207.1:0-3733 GCA_964365635.1 uncultured Acidiferrobacteraceae bacterium | reverse complement strand
TCCCAGACGATGCCTGAATGATCGTGCATGCCCAAGTCGCGTTCCGTTTTTCCACACAACCACACACCGGCACCAAACATCCCAAGCACGACAAGAGCGTAGACCAACAGAGGCGCCTGCATCAGTAATAGATATATAGGTATCGCGGCCAAGGTACCGAATGTCCCCGGCGCGACCGGTGCGTAGCCGGTACCGAAACCAAATGCCAGAAAATGAATTAGTCTGTTCCCCGGAATATTGGCGGGAATAGCGGCTCGCGGCTTCACGAGGCGCACTCAGCGGCAACGACACGGTTGGTCGGCGCAAAAAACTTCTGCACGTCTTCGAGGCGACGCGTCTGCGGCATCGGTGGCAGGCTCGCCAGGAAAATCCGGCCATAGCCTTTGCTGAGCAATCGCGGGTCACACAGCACCAGTACACCGCGGTCGTTCTCATCGCGAATCAAACGACCCACGCCCTGCTTGAGCGCGATCACGGCTTCGGGCAACTGGTATTCCATGAATGGTTTGCGGCCGGCCTGTTCCATCGCCGCGGCGCGCGCCTGCAGCACGGGATCGTCCGGCGAGGCGAACGGCAGTTTGTCGATGATGACACAGGACAGCGCTTCGCCACGCACATCGACGCCTTCCCAGAAACTGCCGGTGCCCAGCAGCACGGCGTTGCCGGCGGCGCGGAAACGCCGCAACAGTTCCGAGCGTGGCGCGTCGCCCTGCACCAGCAAGGGATATTTCAATGCATCGCGCAAGCGCGCAGTGGCCACTTTCAGTGCGCGGTGGCTGGTGAACAGCAAAAATGCCCGGCCGCGACTCGCCTTGAGAATCGGCAACGCCATCTCGATAACACGGTCGGTGTAATCCGGCGCCGACGGCTCCGGCAATCCGGGCGGGATAAACAACAGCGTCTGGCGCGCGTAATCGAAAGGGCTGTCCCACAAACCGGTCTCGGCCTCTTCGAGACCGAGCCGCGCCTGAAAGTGAGCGAAGCTTTTGTTAATGGCGAGCGTAGCGGAGGTAAAGATCCAGGCCTTCTTGCCCGCGCTCGCGTATTGCCGGAAGGAGGCGGCGATATCGAGCGGCGTGAGATACAACGTAAACGTGCGCGTGGTCGTTTCGAACCACGCCACATATTCCGGTGGCGGGTTCTCGCCGATCAGCAGCAACCGGTCCAGCAGCCCCGAGGCACGATGGGCGCAATTCGCCAGACCCTGCCCCTTCCCGCCAGCGACATCCAGCACGGCGCCAAGAACCGCCAACCGTGACTTGAGTTCTGTCAGGGCGCCATGAAACGCCTTGGCGCCTTCAAGCTTGCTCCAGGAATCGCGACGGTCGCTCTCGACATCCTGTCTCTCGCGCCACTGGTGCATCCCTGCACGGCGCGGCTCGACACCAAAGGCGAGCCGGAAATCGGCGACGGCCTTCTCCAGACTCTGGGCGGCCGGTTGCAAATCGGCGATGCCGCTGTGTTCTTTAACATCCTCGGCAATCGCGTCACGGCACAGGCTGGTCAGTTGGTGACTGCTCAGGGAAATGCCAAGAAAGTTGGACGCCACGTCCGGCAGTTGATGGGCCTCATCGAAAATCACGGCCTCCACGCCCGGCAACAACTGCCCGAAGCCTTCCTCGCGCAACGCGAGATCAGCAAAGAACAGATGATGGTTCACCACGACCACGTCCGCAGCCAGCGCCTCGCGACGTGCGCGGTTCACGAAACAGTCGTCATAACTTGGGCACTGGCTGCCAAGGCAATTGTCGGTCGTGGAGGTCACCTGCGGCCATAGATCCGAATCCTCCGGCACCTCGGTCACTTCCGCGACATCACCACTCCTCGTGCGCTTTGACCACAGAATCAACCGCGCCAAATCTGTAGACTGGCGTTTGCCAGTGACGGCCCCATCCAGCTCCACACGCTCAAGGTGATGCCGGCACAGATAATTCGACCGGCCCTTGAGCAAGGCAGTGGTGACGGGAACCGCGAGGGCGTCACGGATCAGGGGAAGGTCGCGGTGATAAAGCTGGTCCTGGAGATGACGGGTGCCGGTGGAGATCAGTACTTTCCTGCCGGAGAGCAGCGTGGGCACAAGATAGGCAAAGGTCTTGCCGGTGCCGGTGCCCGACTCGGCAATGAACACGGAATAGTTCGCGAGCGCCTCCTCGATGCGAGCCGCCATCTCCTGCTGTGCCGCACGCGGGGTAAAATCGTGCAACCGCCCGGCGAGCGGTCCGTCCAACCCAAGCACATCTTTGCTGGTTATCGGCAACATATAATGACTGGACGAATGAAGTGAGTGGGGCTTCCTTGAATGGCTTTCCGCTTCTTGCGCCAGACTCGCCCCAGCGATAAGCTGGCGGAAGCATACAACAATTTCTGAGACACCCATAATCCAAAGAGCAATGGAACACAAGACACACACGAGACTGTCCAGGGGAATAATTTTCAGCGTGGGCGTCCTGCTGCTGAATGCCTGTTCCGTGGGCCAGATGGTCGCCCGCTCTTCGATCCCCCTCGTCGAGAGCGGCAACGTCGTGATGAACCGCGAGACCGACATCGAACTGGCCCGCGCCGCCATCCCCGCCAACCTCAAGCTCGTCGAGAGCCTGATTCAGGAACTGCCCGGCAACGCGGAACTACGGCTCCAGGCGGCCCAGGGATTTTATGGTTACGCCTACGGTTTTATCGAGGATGAGAATAGCGTTCGCGCCTCCGGGTTGTATCGCCGCGGCTTTGAGCATGCGTTCCAGGCGCTGGCCACCGCGGGGTTCAAGGGCGACATTCATGCCATGCCGCTGGAAGCCATCCAAATGCAACTGTCCGATCTTGGCCATGGCGCCGTCCCGGCCCTGTTCTGGAGCGCTTCCTGCTGGGCCAAATGGATCGACATGAACCGTACCGACCCGGCGCGGATCGCCGATCTGGCCAAGGCCGCGGCGCTGGCGCAACGAGTGCTCGAACTGGATGAAAATTACTATTATGGTGGCGCGCATATTTTCTTCGGTGTGTACTACGGCAGTCGTCCGCCGATGCTGGGTGGAAATTTTGCCAAATCGGTCGTCCATTTTGAAAAAGCACGCACCCTCACGAACGGAAAACTGCTGATCGTCAATCTGCTGCAAGCTCAATTTCTCGAGCGCCAGCGATTTGACCGCAAACAATTTCATGATCGCCTGACGACGGTGGTAAGCGCCGCGCCGGATATTTTTCCGGAAATGGCGCTGGCCAATGCCATCGCCCAGCACAAAGCCAAGTGGATGCTCAAGAGTGAGGAGGAATGGTTTTGAGAAGAGTTCTGTTTGCACTGTTATTCGCCGCTTTTCTGCTTCCTGTCGCACGCGCGGACGAAGCCTACACGCTCAAATTTTCCACGCTCGCCCCCCTGGGCTCCACGTGGATGAACATCATCACGGACTGGGCCAATAAGGTAGAAAAGGAAAGCAAGGGCCGACTCAAGTTCAAGCTTTACGGCGGCGGCATCACCGGTGACGAACCGGATGTGCTGCGCAAGATCCGCTTCGGCCAGATCCAGGGCGCGGCCATGACCGGGCACGGGATTGGTTACATCTACTCCCCGACGCGCGTGCTCGAAATTCCGTTTCTGTTTCGCAGCTACGAAGAAGTCGATCACGTGCGCGCCAAACTGATGCCGGAAATCCGCGAAGGATTCCGTCAGAACGGATTTGAGCTCGTCGGCTGGATGGAGGTGGGGTTCATTCAGCTGTTCTCGCGCACACCGATCTAC
>CAYIQV010000206.1:0-3759 GCA_964365635.1 uncultured Acidiferrobacteraceae bacterium | reverse complement strand
GGCGCCAACCGGCTGTTCGAGCACCAGTTGCACGAAGCCGCTCGCACCCGGTTCGATGTTTGTGCCGGCAAGTATCGAAACATGCGCCATCACATCCGTTGAGCCGAGATGAACATGAACCGGTGTCCAATGCCGTAACGTACGGGTGGCGGAGACAGGCACATGCAGTTGCGCATCGAAGCGGCTGGTCGGTGCATGCGCCGCCGGGTCTAACACCCAGTCACCACGCGCGATGTCATTTTTCTCCACTCCCGCAAGATTGAGCGCGCAACGCTGGCCGGCCTCGCCCTGCTCTGCTGCACGATTCTGGGCGTGGATGCCGCGCACCCGCACTTCCCTGCCCGCCGGAGATACCAGCAATTTGTCTCCCACCCTCACGCGGCCCGCGAACACCGTGCCGGTTACTACTGTGCCACTGCCAGCGAGCGTGAAGCAGCGATCTACCGCCAGGCGGAAACGGCCATCATTGGCTCGGGCCTGTGCCGTTGCTGCAGCCAATTGCAGGTGTGTGCGCAATGCTCCAACCCCATCACCGTGGATGCTCGACACTGGAAATACCGGACTGCCCGTGAGTCCTGTACCACCCAACAGTTGCTCAATCTCGGCCTGTACTTCAATTAAACGCTCGGGTGAGACACGGTCGATTTTTGTCAGGGCCACGATGCCCTGGGTAACACCAAGCAAGTCGAGAATATCCAGATGCTCGCGGGATTGGGGCATGACACCATCGTCCGCGGCCACCACCAGCAGTACGGCGTCGATGCCAGTCACGCCAGCCAGCATGTTGTGCACGAAACGCTCATGGCCCGGTACGTCGATGAAACCCAGCACTTCACCGTCCGGGAGCGGCGCATAGGCATATCCGAGATCGATGGTGATGCCGCGCGCTTTTTCTTCCTTGAGACGATCGGCGTCCACACCGGTAAGCGCCTTGATGAGCGCGGTTTTGCCATGGTCGATATGACCGGCGGTGCCGATGATCATGTCCGACCTCCGTTGGCATCGAGCTGCAATTGCGCCAGCTGTTCAGCGAATGCCTGTTCATCTTCGAGACAGCGCAAATCAAAACGCAGCGCGCCATCTGAGACAGTTCCGATCACTGGAATCGGCAACGCGCGGAATGCCTCCGCCAGCTGCCGCAGCACTGTTCCCGCACCGCGACCGGACTTGGTCGGGGTGAGCACAAGGGCATGGCTAGGCAACACTTCCACCGGCAACGCGCCGCTACCGATCTGGCTGGAGCATGGCGCCACATCCACCACCGCATGGCCCTTGACGGCCTGCAAAATCGCGGGTGTCAGCCGCCGGCACAGCGCTTCGATCTCACCCGGCGCACGTGTCAGCAACCGCAGTGTCGGCAGGCGCTGCACCAGCTGTTCCGGCTGCCGGTAAAGCCGCAGCACTGCCGCGAGCGCCGCCAGCGTCATTTTGTCCACGCGCAACGCGCGCTTCAGGTGATTGCGTTTTATTTTCTTGATGAGGTCGGCGCGGCCGACAATGATCCCGGCCTGTGGGCCGCCGAGCAGCTTGTCGCCGCTGAAGGTTACGATATCGGCACCGGCGGCGAGCGCCTCCTGTGGCGTCGGCTCTTTCGGCAGGCCGTACTGGCTCAGGTCCACCAGCGTGCCGCTGCCCAGATCCACCACGAATGGCAGTGTTCGCGCATGAGCAAGCTTGGCCAGATCACTTTCCGGCACGGCGGCGGTGAATCCCTGGACGACGTAATTGCTGGTGTGAACCTTGAGCAGCAAGGCGCTGCGTTCGTTGATCGCCTGTTCGAAATCGGCGAGGTGCGTGCGATTGGTGGTGCCGATCTCATGCAGCTTGCAGCCGGCGCGCGCCATGATCTCGGGGATACGGAACGACCCACCGATCTCGATCAGCTCGCCACGTGACACAATCACTTCCCGGCGCGCCGCCAGCGTGCCGAGCACCAGCAGCACCGCAGCGGCGTTGTTGTTCACCACGGTCGCGGCCTCGGCGCCGGTGAGTTCGCACAACAGCGCCTCCACATGGGTATCACGGTCACCACGCTCGCCCTCCCCGATCTCGAATTCGAGATTACATGGCCGCGTCATGATCGCCTGCACCGCCTGCACCGCTTCTTCCGGCAACAACGCGCGGCCGAGATTGGTGTGCAACACCGTGCCCGTCAGATTGAACACAGGCCGCAAGGATGGGCGGAGCCGTGCGTCCAGACGCTCCTGCAGTTGCTGCGCGAGTCGCGGCTCCTGCATCGCCTCGGCAGGCAACACAGCGCCTTCGCGCATAGCGTGGCGGATTTCGGATAACAGGGAGCGAACAACATGAACGACGGCACTATGGCCGTATTGTGCAACGAGCGTCTCGACCGCGGGCATATGCAGCACGCGATCGACAGCCGGCAGGATGACAGCAGTTTGCGGATTCTGCACTTGGACCAAGGACGGTTCCGCCTGTGAACGAGTTTACATATAGTAACAGCGTTTACCGGGCTACGCGTCTCCTCCTATAAGAAAATAATTCATTCCGCTGCGAGCTACACCGGATTCGGACATCAGGACATCAAGCGCGACACTGGCCACATCGTCCGCGACGGCGTCGACTTGGGGGTCCTTATCCATGTAGAAAATCTTGAGATAACTGTGACAGATATCACAACTCTCGGCCTTGATCGCCGCGCTCGCGCCTTCGATACCATAATAACCGATGCCTTTGGTGGATTCACAGGACGAGCACTTGATGCGCACCATGTGCCACTGGCTGTTGCACAGCGAACAACTGAGATAGCGCAAGCCCTGGTCGGCGGCGCCGATACGCACCACGCTCGCCACCGGCGGCGAGCCGCACACCGGACAGAGCGACGGCGTCTCCAGTCGCCCAAAGGCATTCGCGCCCAGGCTGGTGGCTGTGTGCAGCCAGTAAACTTGCAGCGCCGCGGCCACAAATGGCGCGCTGGCGCGATCGAGCTGCTGGTAATCGCCACCGAGCAGTTGGTCCGCCAGCCGCTCGAGGTCGGCGTCATCCGTCTGTTTAAGCAGCCCGATGGTTGCACGCGCGGCCTCGGGTAGCGCACCGGATTCAAGCGTCACGAGAATATGGCGCAGGACGTCGCGCCACAGCGGCGCACGTTGCCAGCCTTGCGTGCCCAGCGGCGGCAGGCCGTGCTCGCGGCAACGTTCCATCTGCTCGGACGTTGGCAGCGAAACATCACGCACCAGCGCCAGGGCCGTGTGCTGCGCGCGCGCCATGCCGGCGAGAAACTTCAGGTAGTCGGCCAGCGCATGACCAGAAGCCAAGGCATCCAGACGTTCCGCCCGTACCCGGAACAGGTCACGCTCCGGCAGACGCAGGAATGTCAGGTCACCGGGCGGCGCCTCGATGGTTCCTGGCTCGATAATGGTGGCGGTCATTTCACACTCTTGCTGACGACACTGCGGTACCAGCCGGGATGATGCGTCTTGGCCCAGGCCTGCGTGACGGTACCGCGCGTCATGGCGCGCAGTGTCCCCTTTACCCAGATGGCGGCATACACATGCACGATGAGACCGGCAATGAGCACAAACGCCGCGAGCGCGTGCAGTAGCGAGGCAAGCCGGATAAGGCCAACCGGAAAGAACGGAGCAAACCACGGTTGCCACATGAGAATGCCGGTCACAAATACAATGGCAATGCCATACACCTGGGACCAGAACAGCACCTTCTGGCCGGCGTTGTACTTCCCGACCTCTGGCAGCCCTTCGCTCCGATTGCGCAGTACATCGGGCAGGCGCTTCAACC
>CAYIQV010000205.1:0-3768 GCA_964365635.1 uncultured Acidiferrobacteraceae bacterium | reverse complement strand
GAACAAGAAGGCCGACGTCATCCGCGTGTATCTCCCGCCGGATGCCAACACGCTGCTGTGTGTCACCGATCAGTGCCTGCGTTCCCGTCATCTCGTGAACGTCATCGTCGCCGGCAAAAACGACCAGCCACAGTGGCTCGATATGGATGCGGCCATCAAGCACTGCGCGGCCGGGATCGGCATCTTTGAATGGGCTAGCAGCGACGCCGACGGTGAACCGGACGTGGTCATGGCAGCGGCCGGCGATGTGCCGATGCTCGAAACGCTGGCGGCGGTCGATCTGCTGCGCCAGCATCTTCCCGATCTCAAGGTGCGCGTCGTGAACGTCGTGGATCTGATGACGCTCCAGCCCCGGGAGGAGCACCCGCACGGGCTCGCGGACCTGGAGTTCGACGGGCTGTTCACCACCGACAAGCCGATCATCTTTGCCTACCACGGCTACCCCTGGCTGATTCACCGGCTTACGTATCGCCGCACCAATCACAAGAATCTGCACGTGCGCGGCTACAAGGAAGAAGGCACGACCACGACGCCGTTCGACATGGCGGTGCTCAACGACCTCGACCGCTACCATCTGGTGGCCGACGTGATCGACCGCGTGCCGAAGCTCGGGTACAAGGCTGCCTACCTGAAGCAGCAGATGCATGACAAACTCATTGAGCACCGCCAGTATATTGAGCGCCACGGCCAGGACATGCCGGAGATATTGGAGTGGAAGTGGCCCGTGGCGCCGGGGAGGCCCACGTAAGCGCGGCGCCCGCCAACGCGCTGCGCCGCCTGGCGGCACTTGGCCAGAGCGTGTGGCTCGATTACATCGATCGCGCGCTGCTCGCGGGCGGAGGACTCGAGCGGCTGATCCGCGAAGACGGGATCAGCGGGGTCACGTCCAACCCGGCGATTTTCGAACAGGCGATCGCGCAGCACGCCGAGTACGACGCGGCGATTACGGTGCTGGCGCGTCGCGGCGCCAGTGCGGCGGAGATCTACGAGGCGCTGGTGGTCGAGGATGTGTGCCGCGCCGCCGACCTCCTGGGCGGTGTCTACGCGGCGAGCAGCGGGCGCGACGGCTACGTGAGCCTCGAGGTCTCGCCGCGGCTCGCGCACGACACCGAAGCGACGGTCGCGGAAGCGCAGCGCCTGTGGGCGCGCGTGGCGCGCCCGAACCTCATGATCAAGGTGCCGGCGACGCGCGCGGGCCTGCCCGCGATCCGCCGGTTGATCGCCGAGGGCATCAACGTCAACGCCACGCTGCTCTTCAGTGTGGCGCGCTACCGCGAGGTGGCACAGGCTTACCTCGCCGGTCTTGAGGATCGGCTGATGGCGGGCTCCGCGCTCGATAAGGCCGCATCGGTCGCGAGCTTTTTCCTGAGCCGCATCGACACGTTGGTCGATCACAGGCTCGATCAGATAAGCACGGACACGGCGCGTGCGCGGCGCGGTCAGGCGGCCGTCGCCTGCGCGCGCCTCGCTTACCAGGAGTACCAGGCGTTCACGCACAGTACGCGCTGGCAGGTGCTCGCGGCACGCGGCGCATACCCGCAGCGGCTGCTGTGGGCCTCGACTTCGACCAAGGACCGCGCCTACAGCGACGTGAAGTACGTCGAGGCGCTGATCGGCCCCGATACCGTCAACACCTTGCCGCCCGAGACGGTGGTCGCTTACCGTGATCATGGCAACCCGGCGCGGCGACTGGAAGAGGAACTGGACGCGGTACGCGCGTTGCCCGGGCAGCTTGCCGCGCTTGGCATCGAGCTCGACGCAGTGGGCGAGGATCTCGAGCGCCAGGGCGTACAGAAGTTTGTTGAACCGTACGAGCGACTGCTTGTGACGCTTACGCGGCGCGTGCGGGAGCTCGCGGCCTGAGGGTGAACCATGCTCGACGACTTCATCCACGAATCGCGCGTTGCCTACTTTTCCATGGAGATCGCGCTGCGCAACGAGATACCGACTTACGCCGGTGGCCTCGGCGTGCTTGCCGGCGATACCATGCGCTCGGCCGCCGACCTTGCGTTGCCGCTGGTAGCGGTGAGTCTGGTTTCGCGCGCCGGCTATTTCCGCCAGGAGATCGACGCTCAGGGCCGGCAGGTGGAACACCCGGTGTCCTGGGACCCGGCTGACTTCGCGCGCCCGCTCGACGCCAAGATCGCCGTGCCGATCGAGGGCCGCGCTGTGTGGATTGGCGCATGGCTGTACGTGCTCGAGGGCCACATGGGCGGCCGCCAGCCGGTGTTGCTGCTCGACACCGACCTGGACGAAAACCGGCGCGAGGACCGTGAGATCACCCATTATCTCTACGGCGGCGACGAGACCTACCGGCTCAAGCAGGAGATCGTGCTTGGTGTTGGTGGCGTGCGCCTGTTGCAGGCGCTCGGCTTCAAAATCCGCCAGTACCACATGAACGAGGGCCACGCGGCGCTGCTCGGCCTGCAACTGCTGCGCCGCCACGCGCGTACGCCCGAATTTGTGCGCCCGGGCGAGTCGCTCTACGACGTCCCGCGGGTACGCGAGCTGTGCAGCTTCACCACCCACACGCCGGTCGAGGCCGGTCACGACCGTTTTGCCTACGAGTTGGTGCAGCGTGTCCTTGGCAACGCGGTTGACGTCGAGGCGATGAAGCGGCTGACGAACGCCGCCGAGGCACAGCGCAGCCGGTTGGCGATCGATGAGGGCTTCGTCGAGTTCGCGACGATCAGGCAGTTGGCGGGAGAGGACAGCCTCAACATGACGCGGCTCGCGCTTAATCTGAGCGAGTACGTGAACGGCGTGGCCAAGCGCCATGCCGAGGTCTCCAAGAAAATGTTCCCCGGCTATCAGGTGCACGCGGTCACGAACGGCGTGCATCCGTTCACTTGGACCGCCGAGAGCTTCCGTAAGCTCTACGACCGTTATCTCCCGAGCTGGTGCCATGAGCCCGAACTGCTCACGCGCGCCGACTGCTGCATCCCAGACGCCGCCGTGTGGGAGGCGCATGTCCAGGCGAAGCAAGTACTCATCGAAAAGGTGCGCACGCTCACCGGCATCGCTTTGCATCCGAAGATTCCGATCCTCGGGTTTGCGCGGCGCATGACCGCATACAAGCGCCCGGACCTGTTGTTTTCCGACCTCGAACGCCTGAAGGTGATCGCGCGCAATCGTTCGTTCCAGGTCGTGCTCGCCGGCAAGGCACACCCGCGCGACGAAGGCGGTAAACGCCTGATCGAGCAGCTACACGCGCAGGCGCGCGCGCTCGAAGGCATCGTGCCGGTTGTTTATCTGCCTGACTACGACATGGATATCGCGAAGGTGCTGGTGGCCGGCGTCGACATCTGGCTCAACACACCGCTGCGTCCATTCGAGGCCTCCGGCACCAGCGGCATGAAGGCCGCGTTCAACGGCGTGCCGAGCCTGTCGGTGCTCGACGGCTGGTGGGTCGAGGGCTGCATCGAGGGCGTGACCGGATGGGCGATCGGCAACGCGGCGGGCGCGGACGACGGCGATGCGCGCGCACTCTACGACAAGCTCGAGCAGGTGGTGTTGCCGCTCTACTACGGTTACAGCGGCGACCCCGGTGGCTGGGTCAAGGTGATGAAAGGTGCGATCAGCAAGAACGCGTCGTACTTCAACAGCCATCGCATGATGCGACGCTACGCCACCGAGGCGTACATCCGATGAATCGCGGTGCTCGTGGTCGGCGCCACGCCAGGCGCCAAGCACTACGGCCTCACGGCGGCCCGCTGTCCGCCAAGACCACCGCCGCGCAGGTGCCGGTGGATGGTGGGAATGAAAGGG
>CAYIQV010000204.1:0-3813 GCA_964365635.1 uncultured Acidiferrobacteraceae bacterium | reverse complement strand
CGCGCCCCTTCTGCACGGCGGCGGCGAACGCTGCGCCCCACAGCAACCGCCGTGTAAAAAAATTGCCGTTCACTCCCCAGAAAGTGAGCTGCAGTTTCATCGCCTCGCGATCCGGCAGCGCCGCGAGCCATTCCACCTCGCGCCCGCAGCTCATGGCGATAAGCTTGAACCAAGCCTCGCGGTGCTCGGCGATCAGCGTGTCGAGATCCTCGGCCGCGATCTCATCGCCCGTTGTGGTCAGCAGCGCGCGCAGGCCGGCGAGGAAACCGCGCGCCAAGACCGCCGCCTCGATACCTTCGCGATAGTGGAACTCGCGCACGGTGATCGTTTCGCTCCCGATCGTCACGGTCTGATCGGGGAACAGGATTTCCATGTCATGCTCAGATTTGCTCATAGATCACACCTCCGGTTTATCAATCTCAAAATAGATGGCGGCGCACGGCCAGGGAATAAAAACATAATAATCCTCCGTTCTGCCCATGATACCGCCGGTTTTAGCAAAATCGTCTACGACTTTGCGGGCCTGTTCCTCGGTGGCCGGTACTTCGAAATCGTGCTTCATGTGGGGACTGACGTATACACCATCACGCAACTCGATCATGGGGCCAAAAAAGAATATCGCGCGGAAGCGCATTGTGGGAGAGCAGGGAATTTTATCCCCGATGGGAAAATTCAAAATCTTTGAACCGCCCCCGCCGCCGCTCACCTCAGTCATGAGCTTCGCCTCAGGTTAAACGCGCGCGCCAGACCGCCGGAGATCCGCCCGCCGCGCTCGATATCCTTGAGCACGATACTCACCATCATGTCTTCGGGGTCGAACTTCACCTGGCTGTCGCTGACCTCTTGCGGCGTGCCCTTGTTTTCGATTTGCACTTTGACGTTGCCCGGGCCGGCGCCGCGCACCTGGTCGCGCGAGAGCACCACCTCACCACGCTGCAGGATCGCCGGCACCTCGTCGTCGCGCAGGCCAAAGGCGCCGCCGGCGTGCAGCCGCGGCGCGCCGAGGAAGGCGAACGGCGAGACTTCGCGCGTCGCGCCTCCCGAACCCACGACACCGCCGGAATGAAACGCCGCCGCAAAACCGCCACCCCCGGTGGCGCCGCCAAATATCGCCATGACCAGCGCCTTCGCCGCCATCTCGGCGACCATCCGATCGAGCATCTGCTTGAACAAATCGCCCAGGTTGGTCATGCGCCCCTGCATCACATCGAAAAAATATGTGCTAAAAGCGCCCTGCATGCCACGCGCGGCATTTTTCGAGAATTCGCTCATCTCGTCGGTCTTCGCGCCGACTTCCTCAATCCGGTCTTGAACATCCGCCGTGGCCGTCATCCATTCGTCGGCGGTAATTTTTCCACGAGCGAGCAGTTCGTCGAGCTGCGCGATCTCGCGATATAAAGCGCGCGCCGGGTCGAGTGTGTCGCGCAGACGTTCGGCGGTTTTTTCGAGCGCCTGATTGTATTCGTCCTCGGCCTGGAGCTGCTGCCGCAGGTCGTTCTCACTTTCCTGTTCGAAGCTTTGCTCGGCCTTGGCGGCGTCCATCCGGCGCGCGGCGGCGAGTAGCGCGTCCTGTTCGTTCTTGGCCAGGTCCTGGTAGCGCCCTTGCTGGATCTCGAACAGCATCTGTTCCGCGGCCGTCTCCTCGCCCAGGAGCGCGATGCGCCGTTCCAGGTCGGCCAGCGCCTTCTCGAATTCCTGCGACGGAGGCGGTGCCGACGGGGGCGGTGTACCGGTCGCCCCCGCGGGCGCGGTCCGGCCGCCAGAGCTTTGTTGCTTCAGCATTTCCTCGCCGCGTTTTTTATACTGGTCGTTAAGCTGTTTGATCAGCTTTTCGCGCTCGGTGACGAGCTCGGCCAGTCGCTTGTTGACGCTCTCATCGGATTCGAACAGCTTCGTATCGAGATCGCTTGCATCGAAACCTGATCCCGTGGCGCGGATGGCGCGCGGAACACTCAGGGAATTACGCAGCGCCCCGATCTTCCTGTCGATCTTGTCGATCGCGACATCGAGCTTACCGATTTCTTCCGTGGGTCCGTTGATCAGGAAATTCACCGCCGTGACAAACTCGGCAATCTTGCCCAGGCCTTTGATCACCACGGTCGTGATGTTATCGACGGCGGCGGCGGTGTTGGGGTCCTGCATCATGCGCGTCAGGTCCTCGATGGCCACCTTAGCGTCCTTCAGCCCGCCCTTGGCCTCGAGCAGATCGCCGAAGGCGTTCTGCAGGCCTTTCAGAGCACCGCCCAGGGTATCGCGCGCGGCCCGGGCGGCACCCCCAAAACCCTTTTCAACGCGCTGTAGGATGATCTGCTGCGCGCTGGCGACGTCGCCGGTGCGCACGAAATTCTTGATCAGATTCTCTTGCTCGTCGGTGAACTGCACGCCGATGCGCCGCAACGCGGTGAGGCCCTGCACCGGATTCTCCAGTGCCTTGCCGAGTTGTAAGGCCGAGCTCTTGAGGTCCTGGCCGAGACCGGTGGAGAGATCGAGAGCCGCCTCGGTGGCCTGGCGGAAGGTGTCACCCTGCACGTGGCCGAACGTGAGCAACACAGCCTGCATTTCGAGAATCGCTTCGTCCGAGAAGGTTGTCGCCTTCTGCAGCGCCGAAGCCATCTCGGCGACCTGTTGCGCGGTGAGGCCAGCGGCGCCGCCGGTGGACTTGATGCGCGCCTCGATCTGGGCGAACGCGGCCTCGGCGCGCACGGTCTCGTCGATGATTGCTTTAGAAGTTGTCCATGGCCTTCTGGGCTTGGGCAACGTCGGCTATGATTTTCAACGTCAGCGATTTGGTTTCATTGGCCATCAAAACCCCCTAAGAAGATGCGAGGCGCCGCCTGTGCCGCGAGCTCGGCCTGGATGGCCGCCAGCTCGCGTGCTTGGATTTTGGATTCCCCGATATCTATTTCGCCCTTGGTTTCGAGCACGGCCGCGATCGCGGAAACCCAGTCCCAAGTTTCGGCCAACACGGCCTGGGCCAGGCGATGGCAAAAATAAAGCGGCAGGTCGCTGTGAAACGCCTTTCGCAATACAGACCGTGCATTGCGATAATCGAGATCGTCGATATCCAGCCAGCCATCGATGCGGTGTTGATAGTGATACAGCATGGCCAGGTGACCAGCGACGTACATCGCCGCAATTTCTAGAGCGGCTTCCTGTAGCATGGCGTGGGGAATCTTGTCTTCATCGACTGATGCCGCTCTGCGTTGAATCCCTTCCAAATCCATGTGGATTTTCCCAGCCTCGCCCGTATCGTCTGGCTTTTCGTGAACGACAGCGCTTGTAATCGGCAGCGAAAATACCGAACCCAACACCACGTGTCCTGCCTCATGAAACGCGACTGCGCGGCGATTGAACGGGTAGATGGGAAATTCTACTTTCGTCCCTGCCAGAAAAATCGGCGGCAGTTTCCGATAAATGGCGCGGAGCCATGCCGACCGGTCGCGACCGATCAAGGAAGGATCACCACGATAGGTCATCGGCAGGCTCCGCAAATCGGACATTCACCACACTTCATCATCGGCCAACTCGATCACAAAGGATTTTGGTTTGCCCATGGGAATCTCGGTCAGTTCCTTTGCCACGGCGGCCTCGGCTTCAGCCAGAAGACCGGTGTCGAGTTTTCCGGCGATCCAGACAGGGAGATGACCGCCGGCGCCAAAGGCGTGGGCGGCGATGCGATGCGCCCGTGCCAATGGCAGGAGCGCCGCGCACGGTCATGTTGCAGATGGCCTCAATCAGCGAATCGACATGGGCACAGTGGACGTAGACTTCTTCTTCCGGCAATTTGCGTTGATCGAGAAGAACGACCTGGTC
>CAYIQV010000203.1:0-3816 GCA_964365635.1 uncultured Acidiferrobacteraceae bacterium | reverse complement strand
GGTGCGCCGCATGCCCGACATGGGCACCGGGCACAAACAGCGTGTAGAAACCAAACAACATGATCAGAATTCCTGCTGTCCGCCGCACCCAAACCCGACGCACGATGTCTCTCAGGCCGCGCGCCGCCGCGCCCATGGCGAGCAGCATGGGCAAGGTGCCGAGACCGAAGGCCGCCATGAGCCACGCGCCGTCCGCGGCACTGCCGGAGACCAACGACCAGGACAGCGTTGAATACACCAGGCCACAGGGCAACCAGCCCCAGACCAGGCCCAGCATCAATGCCTGCCACGGCGTGCGCACCGGCATCACCCGTCGTCCCAGTGGCTCAAGCTTGCGCCACAGGTGCGCACCCAGTTTCTCCACGACAACCAGTCCCTGCCACCAGCCGGCGAGATATAGCCCGAGCGCTACCATAAAGCCACCGGAAAGAAGGCGGCCCACCAGCCGAGCCTGGCTCAATGTCAGCGCATCGAGCGCCTGCGAGCCGATCCAGCCCATGAGTGCGCCGGCGATTGCATAGCTCGCGATACGCCCGATGTTGTAGAGCAGTTGATAGGGGAAGAGAGAAAACGGAGTACGGCGAACATCTTCTTTAAGCCCGAAGGTCAGCGCGCCCACGATGCCGCCGCACATGCCAAGACAATGCAGCGAACCCAGCAGGCCCACGAGAAAGGCGGAGAGCAAACTGAATTCCTGGGTCATCGGCGACGGGGACAAGGCAGCGTTTCGGGGTGCGAATTATGACATATCGCCAGCGTTGCCAGGCCTTGTATAGCAGACGCCCGCGTCGCCGCGGCATTTTGCCGCAGCGACGCGGGCCAAGCCAATGCAAGCCGCAGATCACCGGAGAAATCTTCCGGAATGCCGGGTAATTAGAGGCGTGTACGCAGAAACGCGTGTTCCTGGTGCACGGCACTGCAAGAGCACATGACCGAAACGGAGGATTGCGCGACCGGGACAATCGAGTAAAAATGCAGATAAAGTCAGAAATCTCAAGGGGGAAGTTCGATGCACGCCGTAGCCGCCGCACCCACGCTCGCCGATGTGTTCTCGCAGACCGCCGATGCCACGTTCGCAGTGGACGACAATCGGCGCATCGTCTTCGTCAACGAACCCTTCGCCATGCTGTGCGGCGCACCGCCGGACGCCTTGCTCGGCCGGCCGTGCTCGCGCGTGCTCGACGGCCATACGCTCACCGGCGAACCCTTCTGCCGGCAGGGCTGCTGCCAGGTCTTTCAGCGGCAAGAGGTCATGCGGAACTTCGAAATGGTCATTCCGTGCGCGGCAAGTGATGCCGGCTGGGTCAACATCGGCGCCTTCCGCGCACCGCCCGCGTGGCGTCCGGCGTATGTGGTTCTGACGCTGCGCCCGATCAACCTCCACCATGCGGCCGCGCGTCTCATGCACGGCCATGCCGGTAATCCACGACACACCGGGGCACAAGATGCATCGCCCCTGACACGCCGCGAGATACAGGTGCTCTGCGGTATTGCCCAAGGCAAGCGCACGCGCGAGCTCGCCACGCAACTGCATATTAGCTACGCCACCCTACGCAACCATATCCGCCACATCTTTGCCAAACTCGGTCTGCACAGCCGCACCGAACTCATACAGCACGCCTTCCGCAGCGGACTGCTTCCGCAAAAGCGCTGACCCGCGTACGTCGCTCCCGCCCTCGCGGCCACGCGTCGTATTCCAAATTAAGCGCGTCACCTCCTCTATCCCCAGCACGGCAAAATGATCCCGTTGGATCATTTCATCGAAACACATTCGCGGTTAATAATTCTTTTCAACCGGCCGCCACGCCCGGAGAGACAGAAAAACTGATCAGCGGGCGCGTGCCGTAGCACCGTCACTGGAGGAGCGTTATGAAGAACTGGTCACGCCGTGACTTTCTGAAGGCCGCCACCGCGGGTATAAGCGCCTTCGCCTCGAAGGATCTGCTCGCGCTCGATCTGCTGGCGCCGGTCACCGACCCGCTCGGGGCCTATCCCTACCGCGGCTGGGAAACGCTGTACCGGGACCAGTACACATACGATTACTTCGCCCGCTCCACCCACTCGGCGAATTGCACCGGTTCGTGCACCTGGAAGATCTACGTCAAGAACGGCATCGCCTTCAAGGAAGAACAGTACTCTGACTATCCGCCGATCAATGCGACGCTGCCCACCTACAACCCGCGCGGCTGCCAGAAGGGCGCGAACTACCTCGAATACGTCTACGGTCCGCAACGCATAAAATATCCGCTGATCCGCGCCGGCGCCCGTGGCGAGGGCAAGTGGCGGCGCGCCAGCTGGTCCGAAGCCCTGGCCATGATCGCCAACAACGTTACGAACAGCATCGCCAACTACGGCCCGGACACGGTCACGTTCTACTCGGCGATTCCCGCCAAGCACTTCATCAGTTTCGCCGGCGGGGCGCGTCTGTCCAACCTGATCGGCGGCGTGATGTGCAGCTTCTACGACTGGTACTGCGACCTGCCGCCCGGCGAGCCGATCACCTGGGGCGTGCAAACCGACGCGTGCGAATCGGCCGACTGGATGAACTCGAAGTACATCATTCTGTGGGGCGCCAACCTGCTCGAAACCCGCATTCCCGACGCGCACATGATGACCGAGGCGCGCATGCGCGGCACGAAGATCGTTGCGATCTTCCCCGAGTACAATCCGGTGTCGATCCACGCTGACCTGTTCGTGCCGGTCAAGCCGGGCACCGACGGAGCGCTCGCGCTCGCCATGGCCAATGTAATCGTAAACGAGGGCCTGTACGACACCGCCTACATCAAGCAGTTCACCGACTTCCCGTTCCTGGTAAACAAGAGCACCAACAAATTCCTGCGCGAAAGCGACATGGTGAGCGGCGGCGGCACCGACAAATTCTACGTCTGGGATACGGCCGCGAAGAAGGCGGTGCTCGCACCCGGCACCATGGGCTCGGCCAGCAAGACACTCGACCTCGGCAGCATCAGCCCAGCCCTGACCGGCAGCTATACGGTCACCACGCTGGCGGGCAAGGTCACCGTGACCACGGTGTTCGATTTGCTCAAGGCAAAGCTCGCGGCTTATGCGCCCTCCGCCGTCGCCGGCACCACGGGGGTGGACGCGGGCCTCATCGCCACCATCGCGCGCGAGTTCGCGGCCACCAAGCCCGCGCGGATCATCGAAGGCGCCGGCACCAACCACTATTTTCACAACGACCTCATCAACCGCGCGCAAATTCTGCTCGTGGCGCTCACCGGTAATGTCGGCAAGCCGGGTGGCGGCTTCGAGCATTACGTCGGCCAAGAAAAAATATGGCCGGAGCACGGCTTCGTCAGCCTCGCCTATCCGCTCACCACCGCCAAACAGCGTTTCCAGAACACCACGCTCTGGACCTATGTGCACGCCGGGGCCACCTCCGACGTCGATAGCGTTCTGCCGCGGCCGCTGTCGCAATACATCAAGGAAAGCGTGAACAACGGCTGGATGCCGCTCTATCCGGAGGGTGCGCTCACCAACGGCAAGACGCCAAAAGTAATGATCATCTGGGGCGCGAACTACATCAACCAGTCAAAAGGCTTCGAGAAAATCGTCAGTACGTTGCTGCCCAAGCTCGATCTCATCGTGGACGTCAACTTCCGTATGGATACGTCGGCCTACTACGCCGACGTGGTATTGCCGGCGGCGAGTTTCTATGAGAAATGGGATCTCAACAGCACCGACCTGCACAGCTACATTCACCCGTTTACGCCGGCGATCGCACCACTCTACGAGAGCGCCACCGACTGGCAGATCTGGCAGGGGCTCGCCCAGGCGCTGCAGAATACGGGCTACAGC
>CAYIQV010000202.1:0-3848 GCA_964365635.1 uncultured Acidiferrobacteraceae bacterium | reverse complement strand
AATCCGTCACCGATACCCCGTATTTCAGCTGCGACAAGTCCGCCGGGATCGGCTGGTTGCCGGCATGGAGATGGCTTTCCAGCATGAGTGCCACAATCGAACGGTTGCCCTCGAGAATCTGGTTCACGCAGTTCTCAGCCACGAGCGGCTGTAATGCTGGATCCTTATTCGAGTTGCCGTGGCTGCAATCGACGGCGATGTTGCCCGGCAGTTTGGCGGCCGCGAGTTCTTTTTCCGCCACGGCGATGGAAACCGCATCGTAGTTCGGGCGGCCGTTGCCGCCGCGCAGGACGATGTGGCCATAGCGGTTGCCGCGGGTACGGAACACGGCGCACTGGCCGTCCTGGTTGATGCCGAGGAAATGGTGCGGGCGCGCGGACGAATGCAGCGCGTTGATCGCCACCGTGAGGCCGCCGTCGGTGCCGTTCTTAAAACCGAGCGGCGTCGACAGGCCGCTCGCCATCTCGCGGTGGGTCTGCGATTCCGTGGTGCGCGCGCCGATCGCGGTCCAGGCAATGAGGTCGGACAGATATTGCGGCGTGATCGGATCAAGCGCCTCGGTCGCGGTCGGCAAACCGATCTCGGCGAGATGCAGCAACAGCTCGCGCGCCAGATACAGGCCCTTCTCGATATGGAAGGAATCGTCCATGAACGGATCGTTGATGAGCCCCTTCCAGCCGACGGTGGTGCGCGGCTTCTCGAAGTACACGCGCATGATGAGATAGATCGTGTCACTCACCTCATCCGCCAGCTGCTTCAGCCGCGTGGCGTATTCCTTGGCCGCCTTGATGTCGTGGATCGAACAGGGCCCGACGACCACGAACAGACGGTGATCCTGGCGATCGAGAATGCGGCGCACGGTATCGCGCCCACGCAGCACCGTCGCCTCCGCGCTGTCGGTGAGCGGCAAGGCGCTCTTGACCTGGCTCGGGGTCGGCAGCAAATCCTGCGAGAGGACATTGACGTTATTGATCGGGTCGCCGGTCATGGAAATGTCTGGGCTCGGGCAAAAAACCGCTAGTTTAACGTGCCGGGCGGCGCTTGTCCGCCCTGCCGGGCATTTCCGGCGGCATGGCCGTTAAGATAAGGAACCTCTGATCAAGTCCGTTCGTGGTGAGCCTGTCGACCCATGAACGGACAAATTGGCTGTCATTTATGGCATTTCCCGTTCACCCTTCGACAAGCTCAGGGCGAACGGGAGACTTGATCAGAGCTTCCATAAGGGGCGAAAAACAATAAAAGACCGATTCTCTGCTCGCTCAAGACCGGTTTACTTCCTGAAATCCATAGCCATCGGCGTGGTGGTTGTGACTGCGGCGGTGGATGGTTCTTACGCCTGCCTCGGGGCCTTTGGACTGGTCCCGGGTCGTCAGTGCGCGCGTTCTACCCTGATGGGCTCGCCGGTTTTTACTTTCTTCAGCTGCCTGACATCCGTGAGTGCCCGGCCCCAGATGTTGGTCTTGGCGGCAAGGCGAATTTCATCGCCTTGTGAAATCGGCGTGCGCCCAAAACCGATGGCGATAGAGTCACCCTCGACCCAGAAGGCGAGCTCGCCGGGCTGAACCACGTCGCGGGCATCGGGTTCCCTTTCCATCGCCACCGGGGTTGAGAAATAAACTTCCTCGCCCCAGGTCTGGGCCTTCGACGTAAAGGGCGATGCGTCCCAGATGGCCGTCGCCGTCGGCGTGTTCAACAGTTCCGCCTCAAGGACTACCGTACCAATGGTTATCTGGATGCGCCGCATGGCTCAGTTCTCCGCTGTCGCTGCCACCGCCATACTGCGCGATGGTTCCAACATTTGCAACCGCTTCTCAAGGCCGGGTGAGACCCAAAGCTTGCCGTCTTGATCAACCATGAGACCCTGAATTCCGGGTGACTGCGTAATCAATTCCTGCCCCGGTACCGGGCCGAGCACCATGATAGCCGCGCCCAGGCCGTTCACCTGCGCCATTTCCTCCGCCACCAGCGTTACGCCATGCAGGTTCTGCGTCGGGTAACCGGTTCTGGGATCGAGGATGTGATGGTAACGCCGACCATGCTTGACGAAATAGCGTTCATAGTCACCGGAGGAAGCTACCCAGCCACGCGTAAGTTCGATGACAGCGAGCAACTTCTCGGGCGCGTTCGGATCGCGGATGCCGACACGCCACGGATGCCCCTGCGTGGTACCCATCACTACCACGTCCCCGCCACCATTCAACATCGCGTGCGCCACGCCGTTTTTCTGGAGCACCTTCAGACCGGCATCAAGAATATAGAGCTTGGCGATGCCGCCGAGATCCAGGCGCATGCCGGGCTGTTTCAGAAATACCGTGCCCGCGGTCACGTCCAGGATCACATGACGGTAATTCACCAGCGGCAACTGTCGCGTGATCTGCGCCGGCGTGGGCAACTCGGGATGCTCCGGATTGAAGCGCCAGCCCTTGAGCGAACCGACGGTGACATCAAAGGCGCCGTGACTGCGTTCGGAAACCGCCTGCGCCATCGTGAGCACCTGCATCAGTTCCGGCGGCACCGGCACCGGCTGCCGGCCGGCGGCGTTGTTGATCGCGCTCACCACACTCTGCGGGTTGTAGTGGTTCATCATGTCCGACAGACGCGCCATCTCCAGATAGGCCGCATCGGTGACGCGTTTCAGTAATGCTGTATCGCTTCCTTCCACCGCGACCTGGACCACCGTGCCCATCAGCGGACGCAGGTCACGGTGCTGAAGCGGCTTGGCGGGTTGGCAGCCGATAGCAACCAACATCGCCGTCATAACCAGCGTCATTTTTATAGTGCGGATAAGGTTACACATTTCCCAGTCTGTAAAATTAAGCTGAGCTTATATAGCACGATCGAATTATCTGAGCAAAACACTCGGTTGTTCAGCATTAGTCACATCTGACTTTCCATAATGAAATTTATTTCCCCTGTTTGATGTGGGTCAAATAGTTCATTGGTCGATGACGTGACAATTCGCCGCATCTGCAAGGATGGTCCGACTATCGCGTGGCATGCGACTGTCCTGCGTACCCGATTATCCAATTTCTTTTCAAAAGGAGTGTATGCCATGACAAGCGCGCGTAAAGAAGAACTCACACAAGCCGATAATCAAGATTCGCCGGAAACACTCAGCCGCCGCAAATTTCTGGGAACCGCCGCGTTCCTCGGGCTCACCGGTGCCGGTCTTTCCGTCGGTCTGTCCTCCTGCAAGAAAGAAGGCGGCAAGGACGGAACGGCATCGAGCGGGGCGGCCGGGCAACTCTCGGCGGAAGTGCCTCCGGGGCAGCTCGATTCCTATTACGGTCTCTGGAGCGGTGGCCACTCTGGCGAAGTGCGCGTTATAGGCGTGCCTTCCGGGCGCGAGATCAAGCGCGTTCAGGTATTTAATGCGCCCGATGCCCTCACCGGCTGGGGCATCACCAACGAATCGAAAAAGATTCTTGGCACCAAACCGGACGGCAGCCTCAAGTACACCACCGGCGACACCCATCACGTCCACGGCTCGTACAAGGACGGCACCTACGACGGCAAATACTTCTGGGTAAACGACAAGATTCACAGCCGCATCGCGCGTATTCGCGGTGATGTCTTCGAATGTGACCGCATCACCGAACTGCCGAACGTTCAGGGCTTTCACGGTATCTTCCCCGACAAGCGCGATCCGGTTGATGCGAATATAAACCACACGACGCGCGTATTCTGCGGCAGCGAATTCCATCTGCCGCAGCCGAACGACGGCAGCAACATGAACGACCCGTCGAAATACTACGCCGTGTTCACCTGCGTGGATGCCGAATCCATGGAAGTGCGCTGGCAGTGCAAGATCGACGGCAACATGGACCTCGTGGCCAGCTCGTTCGACG
>CAYIQV010000201.1:1663-3852 GCA_964365635.1 uncultured Acidiferrobacteraceae bacterium | reverse complement strand
CTATCACAAGGTGCGGGGTATGCGCTGGCCGGTGGTCGACGGCAAGGAGACGCTGTGGCGCTTCCGCGAGGGCTACGATCCCTACGTGAAGAAGGGCGAGGGTGTGAAGTTCTACGGCCAGGCCGATGGCCGGGCGGTAATCTTTGCGCTGCCTTACCAGCCGGCCGCGGAGTCACCGGATGCGGATTACGATCTGTGGCTGTGCACCGGCCGCGTGCTCGAGCATTGGCACACCGGCACCATGACGCGGCGTGTGGCCGAACTCCACCGGGCGGTGCCGGACGCGCTCGTTTACATGCATCCGAAGGATGCGGAGAAGCGCAGCCTCAAGCGGGGCGATGTGGTGAAGGTGATCAGCCGCCGTGGCGAGATCAGTACCCGCATCGAGACCAAGGGCCGTAACAAAATGCCGGAGGGTCTCGTATTCGTACCCTTCTTCGACGAGAGCCGGTTGGTGAACAAGCTCACGCTGGACGCCACCTGCCCGATCTCGAAGGAAACTGACTTCAAGAAGTGCGCGGTCAAGGTGGTGAAGGCATAGGGCGGACGACATGGCGGCAAGGGGCGACATTCGCGCATTGTTCACGGGCCGGCGCCGGTTTCTGGTTGACGCCGCACGCGTGACGGGTGCGGCCGTGGTCGCGGGTCTCGGGCTCGCGATCTACGCCCGCCAGGCATACCCGCTTCCCGCCGATGCCCTCCGTCCCCCGGGCGCACTTTCTGAGGATGAATTTCTCGGCGCCTGTATTCGCTGTGGACTGTGCGTGCGCGACTGCCCCTATGACACGCTCGATCTGGCGCGTCTTGGGGAGGGGCCGGCGACCGGCACGCCGTATTTCACCGCCCGCCGCGTGCCGTGTGAGATGTGCGATGACATTCCCTGTATCAAGGCCTGTCCCACCGGCGCGCTCGACCACAAGCTGACGGATATTGGCAAGGCAAAGATGGGTATCGCCGTGCTGGTAGATCAGGAAAATTGCCTCAACTTCCTCGGACTGCGCTGCGATGTCTGTTACCGCGTTTGCCCGGTTATCGACAAGGCCATTACGCTCGAAACCCAGCACAACCCGCGCAGCGGCAAGCATGCGATCTTCCTGCCGACAGTGCACGCCGAGGCCTGCACCGGCTGCGGCAAATGCGAGAAGTCGTGTGTACTGGAAGAAGCGGCGATCAAGGTACTGCCGCTGCGGCTCGCGCGCGGCAAACTCGGTGAGCATTACCGTATCGGTTGGGAAGAGAAGGAGCGGGCGGGTGAAAGCCTGGCCGCGCCGGACACGGAGCATCAGTACAACTTGCCCGAAGGCTATCGCTATGAATCCGGTGGCCGCGGGCTGGTCGCCCCCGAGAGGAAGAGTCCATGATCGCGAACCGCGTAATCATCGGGGCCGAGGCCATAGCCACCAAGGGCTGGTTGCGTGCCAACCGCTTCCTGCTGGCGCGGCGCACGAGCCAGCTTGGCATTCTCGCGCTGTTCCTGCTGGGCCCGCTGGCCGGGCTGTGGGTCGTGAAGGGTAATCTCAATTCAAGTCTCACGCTCGGTGTGCTGCCGCTCACCGATCCCTATGTATTGTTGCAAGGACTGGTGGCGCAGCATTGGCCGGAACTTACTGCCATCGTCGGCGCCGGTATCGTGCTCGGTTTCTACCTCCTCGTCGGTGGACGTGTTTACTGTTCCTGGGTGTGCCCCATCAACCTGGTGACCGATGCCGCCGCCTGGTTGCGACGTCGTCTCGGCATCGTCAGTGTCTCGCGCCTGCCGCGGGCCACGCGTCAGGCACTGCTGGCGGTGACGCTGCTGGTTTCGGCTGTCACCGGTACCGTGGCCTGGGAGTTCATCAACCCGGTTTCCATGTTTCACCGTGGCCTGATCTTCGGCGTCGGACTTGCCTGGGTGGTGGTTCTGGCGGTCTTCCTGTTCGATGCCTTTGTCAGCCCGCGTGGCTGGTGCAGCCATTTATGCCCGGTCGGCGCTTTCTACGGATTCGTGGGACGTGCGAGCCTGATGCGCGTGCGCGCCCAGCAACGCGCCCAATGCAACGACTGCGGTGACTGTTACCAGATCTGCCCCGAACCGCAGGTCATTCGCGCCCCCCTCAAGGGCGAGGCCGGCGCCGGCCCGGTGATCCGCGACAGCGCCTGCACCAACTGCGGCCGCTGTATCGATGTCTGCTCAAAGGATGTGTTTGTGC
>CAYIQV010000201.1:0-1563 GCA_964365635.1 uncultured Acidiferrobacteraceae bacterium | reverse complement strand
GCCTGCACCAACTGCGGCCGCTGTATCGATGTCTGCTCAAAGGATGTGTTTGTGCTCGGTACCTGTTTCAGCAAAAACGAAAGCCCGACTGCCGGCAGCGCAGCAGGGCCGAAGCCGCACCCCGCTGCCGTTACACAAGATGCCCCGGGCGGATGCCGCCCCCCCGGCGCGTTACTCAATTTCACGTTAGTAAAATGAACGGAGGTTGCCCCATGAAAAAGTTCTTCCCAATGACCCTGATGGTTGTCACGGCGCTGTTTGCCGCTGTCACGATGGCCGAAACGCAAACGCTGCGCGGTGCGGATGTAGCCATTGCCGACCAGGCTCCGGCTGAACGCACGCAGCTTGGTGGCAAGCCCGGCGCGCAGAAAGGGATCGTGCGCACCTTCGAGCAGCAGCCGCCGTTGATTCCGCACATGACCGCCAACTTTGACGAAGTAACGCTGGAAGAGAACCAGTGCCTGTCGTGCCACGATGTCACGCGCTACAAGGAAAAGAATGCACCGAAGATCGGCGTGAGCCATATGAAGGATTTCAGTGGCAAGGTGCAAAAGACCGTTTCGAGCGCACGCTGGAACTGCAACACGTGCCATATACCGCAGACGGATGCACCACCACTGGTGGATAACACCTTCAAGTCCGTGCCCTTCAAGCTTGCGCCGGTGAAAGCACGCTAACGGAAGGTTGCCGTGGGGAAACACGCACGGCCAGTAGGGACAGCGGCGGTTCAGGTCGCCAGGGTATTTGACCCCGGTGTGGGGCGAGAGCAGAATCGGCAAAGTCACGGAGCTTCGATACAGAACATGACGCAATCAACCCTCATGGACCCTTTCGGCCGGCATATTGAATATGTCCGGCTCTCCGTGACGGACCGTTGCAACCTGCGTTGTTTTTACTGCCTGCCCAAGGACTTCAGCGATTTCGCGGAACCGGAGACGTGGCTTACGTTCGACGAGATCGAGCGCGTCATGCGCGTCTTTGGCGAGCTGGGTGTGAGCAAGGTGCGACTCACCGGCGGCGAGCCGCTCGCACGTCGCGGCCTGCCGGAACTGGCGGCGCGCCTGGCGCAACTGCCAGGCATCGACGACCTTTCCCTGAGCACCAACGCCGTCCTGCTCGCGCACAAGGCCGAGCCGTTGCGTGCGGCCGGTGTGCGCCGGCTCAACGTGAGCCTGGATACGCTCAAGCCCGAGCGCTTTACCGCGATTACCCAGGGTGGACACCTCGATAAGGTGCTGGATGGCCTGATGGCCGCCAAGCGCGCCGGATTCGCGCCCATCAAGATCAACATGCTGGCCTTAAAGGGCGTCAACGAGGATGAGTTCGAGGACATGGTGGGATTCTGCCTCGAACACGGCTTCACGCTGCGGTTCATCGAGACCATGCCGATGGGTTCGCCGGGGCGCGAGGCCATCAGTCATTACATCGACCTGCAGGAAGTGAAGCAGCGGCTGGCGGCGCGCTTTCCGCTGATTCCGGGCGTGATGCCGGGCGGCGGGCCCGCGCGCTACATGCAGGTGGCCGGCACCGACCTGCGTATCGGTTTCATCACGCCGATCTCGC
>CAYIQV010000200.1:0-3852 GCA_964365635.1 uncultured Acidiferrobacteraceae bacterium | reverse complement strand
GGGCGACTTCGGCGATGCGCTGGTCTCCGCACTCGTCCACTGGCTCCGCCCGCCAGCGTAAACAGAAACGCAATTATTCCAGCAACCAATGCCATGCCCAGTGAACTCAGGATCAGCCACATCACTAACGCCGCCACACCGCCGGCAATGGAAGCGCCGGGCAGGCGTCCAAACATGGCACGCAACGCCCCGCCAACCACGAAAACGGCAATGAAGGCGACGGGCAGATAATCCTCGAAACGCGACCAGGAGCTGTCGCGCTGTTCGCGCACCGGCAGCGCCTCGCCCTCGATCAGCCGCATGAGACGGTGCGTCCCCGCCTGAATGCCGCCATAAAAATCGCCCTGCTTGAAATACGGCACAATGATCTCGGTGATGACACGCTTGGCGATGGCATCCGGAATTGCACCCTCGAGACCGTAGCCGACTTCGAGGCGCAGATCACGATCATCCTTGGCAATGAGGAGCAATACGCCGTCATCGATCCCTTTCCGGCCCAGCTTCCAGGTTTCGGCTACGCGCATGGAAAACTGCTCGATGGCTTCCGGTTTCGTGGTGGACACGACCAACACCGCAATCTGGCTGCCGCGACGCGATTCGAACTCGCGCAGATCCTGTTCCAGATTCTGTCGTTGTGCCGGCGTGAGCAGGCCCGCGAGGTCGGTGACGCGAGCCTGAAGCGGCGGAACGGCAAGTTCGGCGTGAGCCAAACTCACCGCAAAGGCGCAAAGAGCGCAAAGGAGATAAAAGAGTTTCTGCCTCACAGCATTTTTTCTTTGCGGCCTTCGCGCCTTTGCGGTGGGATTTCGTTTTGTCAGAAGCTTTTACTTAACGCCGACGGGCGCGCCGAAATCGACCTTGGGCGGCTGCGAGATTTCCTTCTCATTTTCCACGGTGAAGCTCGGCTTGACCTTGAAGCCAAACATCATGGCCGTCAGGTTCGAGGGGAAGGACCGCACCGTGACGTTATATTCCTGCACCGCCTTGATGTAGCGGTTGCGTGCTACGGTAATACGGTTTTCCGTGCCTTCAAGCTGCGCCTGCAGATCGCGGAACACGCCGTCAGCCTTGAGCTGCGGATAATTCTCCGAGACCACGAGCAGGCGCGACAGTGCCGAAGACATCTCGCCCTGCGCCGCCTGGAACTTGGCGAAGGCCTGCTCATCATTAATAAGCTCCGGTGTCGCCTGGATCGATCCCACCTTGGCGCGCGCCTCGGTGACGCGGGTCAACACGTCCTTCTCATGGGCGGCATAGCCCTTGACCACATTCACCAGATTCGGCACCAGATCGGCGCGGCGCTGGTACTGATTCAACACTTCGGCCCAGCTTGCCTTGATGCTCTCGTCGGTGGATTGCAGGGTGTTGTAACCGCAACCACTCAACATCGCAGCGATCAGCAATAAAGCGGATAAGAACCAGCGGCGCATAGCTTTCTCCTTTAAGAATGGCAGGCGAATTGATAATGGGTGCGCCATCGCAGATTACAAGCAACGGAATCTGCGACCGCTCAGTTTGCCCGACTGATGAATTGCTTGCGGTAGTTGACCACCTTCACCAGATACTGCCGCGTCTCCTCGTAGGGCAGGCTCGTGCGCAGCTTCTCATATACTCCCGGCGGTTGCAGACTGTTGATGGCGTTCACCGCCTCGACCTGTTTTTTCGAGAAGGCCTTGTAGACGTTGCCCGGACCGGTATTGTAGGCCGAGATCACGCAGTATTCGCGCGCCACGGGATTGGTGACGCGTTCCATCTGGTTAAACATCAGCACGCTCAGGTAGGCCGTGCCCAATTCGATATTGTTCTCGGCATCGAACAGGTACTGCTTCGACGGCGCCTCGTCGAGCCCCTTGACCTTGCGAAAGGCCTCGCGCCCGCCGCTCGTGGGCACAAGCTGCATCATGCCATAGGCCGGCGCCGAGCTCACGGCGAAGGGATTGAAATTGCTCTCGGTGCGAATAACGGCGTACACGAGGCTCGGGCTGATGTTGTACTGCGCGGCGTATTTCTTGACGGGCTCGCTGTACTTCTCGGCCTGCTTGTTCTCAAAATTGGCCACCATGGAAAATTTCACGAACAGCGCGTTCTTGGTCCCGCCTTCGAGTTCCACCGGCCGGTTGGCCGCCTGCTTCACCAGCAGGTGATCGGCAAAACCTTCGGCCTCGGCGGGCGTGGCGACGATCTTGCTGTTCTGGTCCACGACCAGACCGAGCAAATAGGGTTTCTTGTCGCTCGTGAGCGTCACGGCACTGTCGGAGAAAAGATCGACCGAACGCGGATCGTCGGGCGTCAGCAGCGTCGTCACGATGGCGTTTTTGAGACTCACGCGTGGATCTTTGTCATCCACGGTTTCCACCGTGATCTCACCCGCGTCGAAATCGACGACCGCGCGGCTTTTGTAATTCTGGGTGTACTTGATGTACTGCACGCGCGAGGGCAGCTTCACTTCCTTCTTGCCCCAAGTCTTGGTCACGTTGCCCGTCAACAGCGACATCAGGTTTTCATAGTCGCGCTTGATGGTGCGGATATCCTGGATCAGGGCCTGGGGATTTTGTTCGTACACATCGCCGCGTTTCTTCAGGGTTTCTTTGACAACTGCCTGGCGGTCATCGCTCTTGGCAATCTTGGTCAGGGAACGGGCAGTGCTGCTGTTCACCACAGACAGAGCACGGTCGGCGGTATTAAGCGACTTGTCTAAAGTTTCGCAGCCGCCTAACGCAACCATGGCTGACGCCAATACAAATAATAACGTAGGGTGGGCATTGCCCACCACACACCGCTTCAATGACTTTCCAATGGTGGGCAGTGCCCACCCTACATCTTTTATTGAAGTAGTTTCTTGAAATTTTTCGCGCATCCTTGCCTCCACACTGTTCAGCGCAACCCAAGCACATCCTGCATGTCGTACAAACCGGTCTTGTGGTCCATCAGCCAGCGCGCCGCGCGCAGGGCGCCATTGGCAAAGGTCAGGCGCGATTCCGCGCGATGGGTGATCTCGACGCGCTCGCCACTGCCGGCGAACATTACGGTGTGGTCGCCGACGATGTCGCCGGCGCGGATGCTCGAAAAACCAATGGTCTGGCGCGCGCGTTCGCCGCCGATGCCCTGGCGCCCGTACACCGCACATTCCTTAAGATTACGACCGAGCGCCTGCGCCACCACCTCGCCCATGCGCAAGGCCGTGCCCGACGGCGCGTCGGCCTTGTAGCGATGATGCGCTTCGGTGATTTCGATATCGACGTCGTTGCCCAGCACTTTCGCGGCGGTTTCCAGCAACCGGAAACAGAGATTCACGCCCACGCTCATGTTCGGCGCGAACACGATGGCGATGTCCCTGGCCGCCTCGGCGATGCGTTTCTTCCCGGCGTCATCGAAGCCGGTCGTGCCGATCACCATTTTCTTTTTGTGCTGGCGGCAGTATTCCAGATTGGCGAGCGTGACCTCGGGGCGGGTGAAATCCACCAGCACATCGAAATCCAGCTTGTCGAGACTGGTCTTGATGGCGATGCCCAGCTTGCCCACACCGGCCAGCTCGCCAGCATCGGCGCCGACGGCGGTCCCGCCCGGGCGCTCCAGCGCCGCCGCCAGACGCATGCCTTCCGCCTTGGAACAGGCCTCGATCAGTGTGCGGCCCATACGGCCGGCGGCTCCGGTAATCGCGACGTTTATCATGGCCAAGGTCTTATTCAGGTTTGATAGAGATAGGTGAGGATAGATGATTTCCACCGCAACGCCAATACAGCACGGCCAGCATGGGCCGTGTTTCGGGGCTGCTTGAAAGGGGAAACTTAGGACCACGTAGGGCGATGTCATGGTCTCCTCCCGCCTACTTAACCGGCGTCGAATGCGCCA
>CAYIQV010000199.1:0-3886 GCA_964365635.1 uncultured Acidiferrobacteraceae bacterium | reverse complement strand
CATCATGCGTACGACGTCGCGCATGCGGTAGCGCGCCTTCCATCCCAGCTTGGCCTGCGCCTTGGCCGGATTACCACGCCCCACTGAAAGTTCCGTCGGACGCAAAAGCGTTGAGTCGAGCGTCACATGATCGTGCCAGTTGAGTTGAACCGTCGAGAAAGCCGTGTCCACGAATTCCTCCAGGCTGCAGCTCTCGCCGGTGGCGATGACAAAATCTTCGGGCTTGTCCTGTTGCAGCATCAGCCACATGGCCTCGATGTATTCCGGGGCCCAGCCCCAATCGCGCCGTATGGCGATGTTGCCGAGGCGCAGCTTCTCCTTGCTACCTCCCGCGATCCGGCTGACGGCCGCGACGATTTTCTTCGTCACAAAACGTTCAGGACGCAGCGGCGATTCGTGGGTGAACATAATGCCGGAGCAGGCATACAGGCCATAGGCCTCGCGATAGTTCGCCACTTCCCAGAACGCCGCCGCCTTGGCCACCGCATACGGGCTGCGGGGGGCGAAGGGTGTGGTTTCGTCCGCGACACTGCTGATGTCGCCGAAACATTCGCTCGAACCCGCGTTGTAGAACCGGATGGGCCGCCCGGCAAAACGGATGGCCTCGAGGAAGTTCAATGTGCCGACGCTGATGCTTTCCAGCGTCTCAACCGGTTGCTGAAACGACAGCCCCACGGAACTCTGGCCAGCCAGGTTGTAGACTTCGTCCGGTTGGATCTTCATTAGCGCCTGCAAGACGCTACGAAAGTCATTGACCGCCACCGATTCGAGATTGATCTTGTCGAGTATGCCGAGGCGCGCAAGGTTGCGAAACGACGACATCTGCGCGTCGCGTGATGAACCATGCACGGCGTAACCCTTGTTGAGCAACAGGCGCGCGAGATAAGCGCCGTCTTGCCCGGACACGCCACAGATCAGTGCATTTTTCATTGGATCATGCACTCCTTCGCGACAATATCATTCATAACCGCCCGTAACCGCTGCTGAAAATTCGGGTAGGCAAAGTACGCAATGCCGGGCGGAATCCTCCTGGGTTGCGCCAAGGCAGTAATAATCCCGGCGCGCAGTTCCTCCCGATTGTTTGGATCAACCAGGATTCCAAGCTCGCCGTGCCGCACCGCCTCGCGGCTGCCATCGAGCCGGCTGGCGACCACCGGCACGCCGCAGGCCATGGCCTCAAGGAAAACAAAGCCGAAACCTTCACCGCGGCCCGGCATGACATAGGCGTCGGCAAGCCGATAGTGGTCCGCCTTCTCCGGCTCCGCGACATATCCCGCGAACACCACGCGATTGGCCACCCCCAGCGACTGCGCCTTGCGCTGCAACCTGTCGCGGTCGTCGCCATCGCCAACGATCAGATAGGCCAAGTCGGGATAGGACCTCAGAAGTTCCGGCAGTAGCTCCAGGACTTCATCGAAACCCTTGTAACGCTCATCCGCCGACAACCGGCCGAGCGTCATCAATACGCGCTTTCCTGCAAGGCCGTAACGCTGTTCGAGCATCGGATTTTTGGGGGCCGTACCGTAGCGGGCGAGATCGATCGCGTTCGGCAAAACATGGATGCGTTCCCGCGGGACACCGCTCCACGCGGAAAATTTGTCACGCGTGATTTCGCTGATCGAAATAACGTGCGCCACGCGCCGCAGCAGACGAATCACGAACTTGCTTCGGTGCGGTTGCCAGGCGTCGATACCGTAGATCAGCAGCACAAGCGGTGCCGAACACCGCCAGGACGCCAATGCGGCCACCGGAAGCAGATTGATGTGTCCGCACACCACGAGATCGCAGCGGCTTCGTGCTGCGCGCCAAGCCGCCAACGTATATGCCCACTTTCCCCTTAGTCCATCGTCCAGATAAACAAGTTTCGAAGGCAATGGCCCGGGCTTGTGTGGCATGAGCCGGGGCAACGCAAACACTTTCGCGCACTCCGGTATCGCGCACAGCGCGTTCAGCAAATCCCGGTTATATTGCGCGATGCCGCCGTGGCCACCGAAGGCCTCGGTCGTCAGCACAAGCACGCAGATACCCTCAATGTCGCTGCGCATGGGCGTAAACCTCCCGTGCCCAGCCTCGCAGCCCGCGTTCACCGCCCTGCTGGCCACTGTTCTGCATTATCCACTCCCGCACCGGCACGCTAAAGCCGGTCTTGCGCCGGTTGAGTATCTCCGCTGGCAATGTCACACGCGGCGTGCATGCCATATCGTTTTTATCCGGGAAGGACTCCGTCAGCAATGGCGCGAGGCGGCGAGTGAGTTCGACATCCACGAGCGGCACGCGGATTTCGAGCGAATGCGCCATGCCGGCCCAGTCCGCATCGCGCAGCAGTTGATTGCGCATATACCAGCTCATTTCGAGCGCGGAGACTTTTGTCCGATCGCTTGTCGCTCCCTGAATGGTTTGTTCAAGCCGCATTAGCGACTGCAATTCTTCCCAGCCGTCCCGTGTGACCTGATCGCCCAGAATTTCCGGCAGCTCCCATGGCATGAAAAGGCCGCGCCGCAGAAGATAAGCGCCGCCGTAAGTGCCCCCATATTCCAGCAGCCCCGCATACTTGGGCGAAGTCAGATGCTTCAATACGGGCGCCGACACCCACCGGAAAAACCGGCCAGGACCCCGCATGAAACGAAACGGCGACAACAGTCCGACCATTTTGGGAATCTCCCGGAAAGACGGATAACCCCCGAAAAGTTCGTCGCCGCCAAGACCGGAAATTGCGACTTTCAATCCTGCCTGAGCCGCAGCCTTGCTGACGAAATACGTGTTCACGCCGTCAATCGTCGGCTGATCCATGGCCTTGAGCAGACTTTCGCGCTTGTCCTGAAAATCCTCTTGTGACACCCAGTACGTGTGGTGCGTCGTCCGGTAATAATTAGCCACCTTTACCGCAAGTGCCGTTTCGTCATTTTCCGTGCCGCGGTATTCATTGAAACCCAGGGTTACGGTATGGAGCGCGGCGGAACTGGATTCCGCGGCGAGCGCCGTGAGCGTTGTCGAATCAAGGCCGGCGGATAAAAAAACGCCGATCGGCACATCCGCCACGAGATGATGCTGCACGCTGTCAACCAAAGCAGCGCGCAGATATTCGACTCCCTCTTCGTGGCTAACAGGACGCGCCGTATTGACGACTGACAAAGCTTCGGCGATGTTGAAAAAAGGTGCTGGCTGGCGGCTACCGGATCCGACCACCCATAACGTGGATCCCGCTGGCAAGGCGCGGATACTTTTATATAAGGTATAAGGCTCGGGCACGCTGCCCCAGAGAAAGAATCCCACATGGCCGGCAGGATCGGGGGCGGTGTCAACCCGAGTGCTGTGCAACAACGCCCTGACCTGGGAGGCAAATCGGAAAGTGCCTCCATCATCTGCGTAATACAGCGGCTTGATGCCGAGAGGATCGCGCGCGAGCAATAATCCTTTTTTGCTTTCATCCCAGATGGCAAACGCATACATCCCGCGCAGCACATGCACCATATCCATGCCACGCTCGGCATAAAGATACAATAGAACCTCGGTGTCGCTCTGCGATTGAAAGCGACAGCCCTTTTTCTCGAGTTCTGCGCGTAGCTGGCGGTAGTTGTAAATCTCGCCGTTGAAAATCACGCGCAACCGGCCATCATGGCTCATCATCGGCTGCGCGCCGGCATCGCTCAAGTCGATAATCGCGAGCCGTCGATGGGCCAAGCCAGTGCGACCATTCGTGGAGAGCCAGAGCCCTTCACCGTCCGGCCCCCGCGTCCGCATGGCATCACGCATCCGCACCAGTTCCTCCCGGTCGACCGGTGCTGCTTGTTGCCCGTAGGCGAACACGCCCGTGATACCGCACATCTACTTGACTGCCACCGCCAGAAGATTCTGCGTGAAAATGTGGTCCTTACTGCCGGTACCC
>CAYIQV010000198.1:0-3889 GCA_964365635.1 uncultured Acidiferrobacteraceae bacterium | reverse complement strand
GCAACATGTCCTACTGGGGCGCGCAGGTCATCATCTCGCTGTTCGACGCCATTCCGGTCGTGGGCCCGACGCTGTCCGAGTGGATCCGCGGCGATTTCGTGGTCTCGGACGCGACGCTCAACCGTTTCTTTGCGTTCCACGTGATCGCGGTGCCGCTCATCCTCGTCGCGCTCGTGTTTGTGCACATCGTGGCGCTGCACAAGGTCGGTTCGAACAATCCTGACGGTGTCGAGATCAAGAAGAAGAAAGGCCCGAATGGCATTCCGCTGGACGGCATTCCGTTCCATCCGTACTACACGGTGAAGGATATTGTCGGGGTCTCGGTGTTTCTGATGATTTTCTCGGCGGTGGTTTTCTTTTCGCCGGAACTCGGCGGCTGGTTCCTGGAGCGCGACAACTTCAACACGGCCAACATCCTGCAAACGCCGCCGGAGATCGTGCCGCTGTGGTACTTCACGCCGTTTTATTCGATCCTGCGCGCCAACACCTTTGCCTTCTTCGGGATTCAGGCAAAGCTCTGGGGCGTGATCTTCATGGGACTTTCGATCGTGCTGTTCTTCTTCCTGCCGTGGCTCGACCGGTCTCCGGTCAAGTCGATTCGCTATCGTGGCTGGATGTACAAAGCGGCGTTGACTATTTTCGTCGTCGTCTTTTTCGTCCTGGGCTATCTCGGAACGCGCCCGGCGGCGGGCCCGAATCTCCTGATCGCGCAGGTGTGCACGGTACTGTACTTCGCATTCTTCTTCCTGATGCCGTGGTATACCAAGATCGACAAGACCAAACCGGTTCCGGAGAGGGTGACCTGAACATGAAAAAGCTCCTGATCCTTTTTGTTCTCGCCGGCTTGCCGGCAGCGGCCTTGGCGAGCGGTGGCGAAGGCGTCAAGCTTGATGCCGTCAATATCGACCTGAGCGATAAGGCCTCGCTGCAACGCGGCGCGCGCATCTTCGTCAACTACTGTCTGTCCTGCCACAGCGCGGGCTATATGCGTTACAACCGCATGGGTCATGACCTTGGTATTTCGGAGGAACTCGTGAAAGAGAACCTCCTGTTTGCCGCAGACAAGGTCGGCGAATTGATGAAAGCGGTTATGCCCAAGGCTGACGCCAAGGCCTGGTTTGGGGTAGCGCCGCCAGATCTCTCCCTGGTGACGCGCGCACGCGGCCCTAACTGGTTCTACACCTACATGCGCAGCTTCTACCGCGATGACAAGTCTCCGTCCGGCTGGAATAACACAGTATTCCCGCATGTGGCCATGCCGCACGTGCTCTACGAATGGCAGGGGCACCGGCGCGCTGTTTTCAAGAAAGATGCCCATGGGGTGGACCTGTTCGAAAGCTTCGCCGTCGAGTACCCCGGTAGCATGAGTGCGGAAAAATACAACGATGCCATGCGTGATCTGACCAATTTCATGGTGTATCTGGCAGAGCCAGCCAAGCTGGTGCGCTACCAGATCGGCATTTATGTGTTAATCTTCCTCGCCTTCTTCTCTGTGTTTGCCTACCTGCTGAAGAAGGAATACTGGAAAGACATCCACTAAGTGGTGATTTCCGGGAGGGCGGCGTATCCATGCCGCCCTCCTTGTCGTCTGCGTTGTAACGGAGAACTGGAATGGCGACCCCCACAACACGTAAACCTGTGATGACTCTTTTTTCGGGGACAACCGATCCTTACAGCCACCGCACGCGTATTGTTTTATTCGAGAAGGATATCGATTGTCAGATCGTCGAGGTCGATATCGGCAAGAAACCGCGCGAACTCGGCGAATTCAATCCCTACAACCAGGTTCCGACCATGGTGGACCGCGATCTGGTGCTGTATGAGTCGAACATCATCAATGAATATCTGGATGAGCGCCTGCCACACCCGCCGCTGATGCCGGTGGATCCGGTATCCCGGGCACGGGCGCGCCTGATGTTGATGCGCTTCGATCGTGACTGGTACAGCCTGCTGGCGGATATTACCGGCAGCGACAAGAAAGCCGCGACCCGCGCGCGCCATACCTTGCGTGACGGGCTTACCGTCATCTCGCCGATCTTCAAGGAACAGCAATTCGCCATGGGGGATGAGTTTTCCCTCGTGGACTGCTCCCTGGCGCCGATCTTGTGGCGCCTTGAGGTTTACGGTCTGGAACTTCCGCGCCAGGCGAAGCCGATGCAGGATTTCGCCGAACGTGTTTTCGAGCGCAAGTCTTTCAAGCTCTCGCTTACCGAGGCGGAAAGGGCGATGCGCTCCCACCCGCGCTGAACGTGGCGTTTCACGGCGCTGTCTGCCTTCCCGCCGTTTTCGCCGCGCATGCTCCCGCTTAAGTTATATATCCTGCGTGCGGTTCACGACTGGGCGGTGGATCAGGGCTTTACCCCGCATGTGCTTGTCGATGCCACACTGCCGGGTGTCCGGGTTCCTCCCGGATACGTGGAGAACGGACGCATCGTGCTGAATACCCACCCGCGGTCGGTCGATCGCTTCGAGCTGATGGACGACTGGCTGCGGTTTTCCGCCCGGTTTGGCGCCCAGAGTTTCCTGATCGAAATCCCGTCGGCCGCGGTGCTCGCCGTCTACGCCCGGGAAAACGGGCAGGGCATTTCCTTCCCGGAAGCCACGGCGGAAACGTCCGAAAAACCCGGCGCGGACGATCATCCACCTTCCGGCAGTCCACCCGCTAAAGGCCCCTCGCTGCGGATCGTCAAGTAAACGACCGCTGTCGTCTTTTAGCAGGCCTCTGTTTGGGCTATCGTTATAGCCATACACCAACTTCATTCAGAGAAAAGAATGATCCACCCCTTCTCCAGGACAGGCCTGTTCCTCTTTACCCTGGTGCTCGCGCCCATGACGTTCGCCGATGGCGCCGTGGGGGCGTTTACCCAGGCGAGCGGTGAGGTACGGATTTTGCGTGGTGAAAATTACCTGTCCGCCGAAACGGGTGTGGAAGTCGAAAGCCAGGACATCATCGAAACCGATAAAGATGCCAGTGCCCAGCTGGATATGGAGGACGGTTCCGTCATGCGACTGGGGCCGGAAACACGGCTGGCACTTTCCGAGTACCGGCTTGATTCGAACAAAAGTGTGTTATCCGCCGGGGTCGATCTGCTGAGTGGGTGGTTGCGCTTCGCCGTTTCGAAGCTCAAACCGAGTGGGAACTATGCAATCAACACCCCATTGCTGACGATCGGCATCCGTGGCACGGAGGGCACGATCGACGCCCAAGATGAGCAAGGTGGGCTGCAACTGCACGAAGGGGAAGTCGATGTTGCCGGCGTGGGCAAGGAGAAGCAGGCGCTGCCACCCGTGCGAGTGCGCAGCGGCGAGTACATCCAGCGTCAGCGCGGTCAGGACTTTCGCAAGCTCCCTCAGCCATCGCCTGAGTTTCTGCGGCGGTTGCCGCCGGGAGTGCAGATGAAACTGGCGCGCCGCGCGCTCGACCCGCGGCAGCGTGGTATTTCACCCAGAGTCATACGCGGCGTCACCAAGGAGGATGCCCAACGCATGTTGCAGAGGCATCCGCAGATGAACCAACAGCTGCAGCAAAGGTTCAATCAGGTAATTTCTCCGCGCCCCCCGATCGGCGGTAATGTGCACGAACGCCCGGTACTCGTCCTTCCCAAGCGAGGCGGGACGCACAACACTGAGCGCAGCAATGCCGGACCCGGCATAGACAGGGCGAAACCCCATCAGAACCCGCCGAACGAGAAGCGGCGGAAGCCTGAGCGCGCACTGGAGCATCAGAAACGTCAGGGGGCACAGCATGACGGGACAGGCGCCAATCCTGACCAGCCGCAAAACAATCTGCCGCAGAACCGGCAACCCAGATCACGGCCCAGGCCGATGGGAACACCTAAGGAAGCTCTGAACAAGTCTCCCGTTCGCCCTGAGCTTGTCGAAGGGTGAA
>CAYIQV010000197.1:0-3895 GCA_964365635.1 uncultured Acidiferrobacteraceae bacterium | reverse complement strand
TGCGCGTGTAGTCGCACTCCGGATAGCCGGTGCAGCCGATGAAGTAGCCGTTGCGCCCCAGGCGTTTCGCCAGTTTCTTGCTGCACTTGGGGCATTCCTCTTCCATCATCTCCACGCCGGGACGATCAACCGACTCTTTTTCCTTCACCTGGTTCTTGAAGTCGGTCCAGAATTCTTTCAACACCGGCTGCCACTCTTTCTCCCCGCGCGCGATCGCGTCGAGGTCGTCTTCCATGCGCGCCGTGAATTCGTAATCGACGTAATGCTGGAAATGCTCGGATAGGAATTTATTCACCACGCGCCCGACATCGGTGGGCGTGAAGCGGCGCTTGTCGATAATCACATACTCGCGGCTCTCGAGCGTCGAGATGATGCTGGCATAGGTGGAGGGCCGACCGATGCCGTAGGATTCGAGCGCCTTGACGAGACTCGCTTCCGTAAAGCGCGGCGGCGGCTCGGTGAAGTGCTGTTCCTGGCGTATCTGCTTGATCTTCACGGATTCGCCTTTTTCCAGCGGCGGCAGCAGCTTTTCATCTTCCTCGACCGTGCCTTCCGGCGCATCCGCCGGCTTGTCGTCGGTGCCTTCCTGATACACCGCCATGAACCCGGGCTTGACCACGGTCGAGCCGTTGGCGCGAAACGTATTGCCCTCGCCGGCGTCGAGGTCGACGGTCACGGTATCCAGCACGGCGGGCACCATCTGGCAGGCGACGGTGCGCTTCCAGATGAGCTCATAGAGTTTCAACTGTTCGGGCGTCAGGCGCTCCTTGAGCGTGTCCGGCGCGCGCTCGGCGGAGGTCGGACGGATGGCTTCGTGCGCCTCCTGCGCGTTCTTGGATTTGGTCTTGTAAACCATCGGCTCGTCCGGCAAATTCTCGGCGCCGAAACGCTTGACGATGGTCTCACGGATTTCCGTGACCGCCTCGACGGCCAGGTTTACCGAATCGGTACGCATGTAGCTGATGAGACCGACCGTCTCGCCGCCGATATCGACGCCTTCATAAAGCTGCTGCGCCGTGCGCATGGTGCGTTGCGCGGAAAACCCGAGTTTGCGCGAGGCCTCCTGTTGCAGCGTGGAGGTGGTGAACGGCGGTGAAGGATTGCGGCGGCGCTGTTTCTTCTCGACCGACATCACCTCGAGCCGGCCCTGGGCCTTGGCCTGCAGCACCGTGTCGACCTCGGCGGCGCGGGCGGCGTCACCGATGGCGAACTGATCCAGTTTTTCACCGTTGAAATGGGTCAGACGCGCGACAAAGCCTTTTTCCTTCTTGGAAAGATCGGACTCGATGCTCCAGTATTCACGCGCCTTGAAACGTTCGATCTCATCCTCACGTTCGGCGATCAGGCGCAAGGCCGGGCTTTGCACGCGCCCGGCGGACAGCCCGCGCCGCACCTTTTTCCACAGCAACGGCGAGAGATTAAAACCCACGAGATAGTCGAGGGCGCGCCGCGCCTGCTGGGCATTGATGAGATTTTCCGACAGCGCGCGCGGGTTTTCGATCGCATGCTTGATCGCGGTTTTGGTGATTTCGTGGAACTCCACGCGATGCACGGGCTTGTCGTCGAGAACTTCTTCCGCCTTGAGAATCTCATGCAAGTGCCACGAAATCGCCTCGCCCTCGCGATCCGGATCGGTGGCGAGATACAGGGCGCCGGCCTTCTTCATGGCCTTCACGATGGCGTCGACGTGTTTCTTATTCTTCTCGAGCAGCACGTACTTCATGCCGAAATTGTTTTCCGTATCCACGGCCCCCTGTTTCGGGAGCAGGTCGCGCACATGGCCGTAGGAAGCAAGGCAGGTGAAATCCTTGCCCAGGTACTTGGACATGGTTTTGGCCTTGGCCGGGGATTCCACCACAATCAGGTTTTTCGGCATCGATTAAATTATCCGCACACAGTAATGGCTAAATTTCAGAGCCGACGGTTAGTTAGCCGGTTCTCCCTTGGCACCGCTTGTTCGTGTCTGGCGAGCACGCACCGGCATCGCCGGGCGGCATTGTCAACGATGACGACCGGGACCTGTCAAGTCCACACACGGAGACGGGGAACGGAAACGCGATACGCCGGAAGGCCAGGTGGCTGAAATTAATGCAGTAACCCCTGCATTTCATCGAACACCATGTCCTCAAGCACGTGATAGGCATGCTCCTGGCCCGGCTGGTTGAACAGCACGAGGAGCATCACCCACTTGAGTTGTTCCAGGGAAATCACATCGACCTCAAGCGCCATGAGCCGATCGATCACGAGTTCACGCGCGACCGGATCGATCACACCGCTTTGTTCCATGAACAGGAGATAGCCCCGACACTCCTCGTCAAGCTTCTCCTGCTCCACCGATACGTAGTGGCGAATAGCCCCCTTACCACCGAGGAGTTCAATTCCCGAGTTCTGTTCCCGCAACACCGAGAGACCATCGAGCCAGGAGAAAGCCTTGCGAATTTCTCCCCGGGGGAAGCCGGCCTGTGTCAGCTCGGCGGTCAACGTCTCCTGGTCGGGGTTGAATTCAGTGCCTTCATCCATGTAATTCTCGAACAGGTACATCAGCACGTCGAAGACGTTTTCTTTCATCATTATTTAGGTCAGGCGCTCGTCGTTCTCGTCTATCGGGTAATCCGTTGAACCTTGCCACCCGGGCTCGGCATCACGAGCCCTTGCAGCTCCATTTGCAAAAGCATGGAGGAAACGGCATCCGCCGTCAATCCACTGCGCTCAATTAATGTGTCCACGCTCACCGGATCATACCCGATGTGCTCAAGCAGTTTCGCCATCGGCGAGGAAATCTCCCTTGGCATGGTTTCTTTTTCTTCAGGCCGAGCCTCACAGACCAGCTGCGCGAGCGGTCCCAATTCTTCCAGGATGTCCTGAGCCGTTTCCACCAGTTTTGCGCCTTGGCGGATGAGCGCGTGACAGCCGCGCGCCTGCGGCGAGTGGATCGAGCCGGGTATCGCAAACACCTCGCGTCCCTGCTCCGTGGCCAGCCGCGCGGTGATGAGCGAACCGCTTTGCAGCGCCGCTTCCACCACCAGCGTGCCTAACGAAAGACCACTGATGATGCGGTTACGCATGGGAAAATTTTCCGGTTTCGGCGGCGTTCCCAGGGGGAATTCCGATACCAGTGCGCCATGTTGCACCACCGCGTGCGCGAGGTCGCGATGACGCGCCGGATACACGCGATCAAGGCCGGTGCCCGCCACGGCGATGGTCGTGCCACCCGCCTCCAACGCGCCGCGATGGGCGGCGCCGTCGATACCAAGCGCCAGTCCGCTGGTAATCGTGAGGCCGGCTCCGGCCAGGGTCTTGGCGAAGGCTTGGGCGTTCTCCCGCCCCATGGGGGTCGGGTTACGCGAACCGACGATGGCAAACTGCGGACGCGACAACGATTGGCGGTCGCCGATGACATAAAGCACCACGGGTGGATCGGGGATTTCCCGCAGCAGCGGCGGATAGTCCGTATCGGCCCATGTCACCAGATGGTGGCCGGCTTCGCTCAACCAGGCCAGTTCAGTCTTGAACGCTGCCTCGTCCGCGCCGTCGAGAATCGCATTGATCGACTCATTTTTTCCGGCCAGTATTTTCTCCAGCTGTGAGCGTGTGGCGGAGAAAATATTCTCGATCGATCCGAACTGTTGCAGCAGTTCGAGTCGGGTCCGGTGGCCGGCCCCAGGCAAACGGCACAGGGCAAACCACAGGACCGGGGAGGTGGGAGGTGAAATTACCGAAGAACTTGCTGATTTCGCGCCAGACATGGCGCAAATACTACCCCATCTCGAAACGGAGAGTCAGGGTGTCGTGACGGCATCCGTAATATGGATGGGGCGTGTAGCGGTCATGACCAGAGCGTAGCTGATCTTTTCGTACGTACGGAACACGAGCAACAGCGCCGATTCCTCGTCCG
>CAYIQV010000196.1:0-3920 GCA_964365635.1 uncultured Acidiferrobacteraceae bacterium | reverse complement strand
GGTAAACCCCTTCTCCCTCCGGGAGAAGGCTGGGATGAGGGGATATAAATTCATGTGGTTACTCCCCTCACCCTAACCCTCTCCCTGAGGGAGAGGGGATTTTTAGAGGTGCCCTGAACTCCAAACCTCGGATACATCGCGAGGCCTCGCGCTTGAGCAGACCGGCAAGGATATGGTTCTTTCTACCGGCGGAGATATGATTTTAGAATTAGCGCCGGCTTGCCGCCAAGGCGGGGTTTCTGACACCCTTCCGCCTCTTTTCCTCGCATCCCTCTCCTCGTTAACAGCTTAAAAGACTAGGGATTTTTCCTGTCTGGAATGACTCTATTTACCCTTCCCAGCAGTCCCGGTTGGCACATCCTATGCGGACTATACTCATTGAGGAATCAAGTGATTAGCTGATTTTCCTCAAAAAACATAGTGGTGTAGCCGGGGTAGAGTTTTGAAACAGGTATTACTCAATCTGACCGTCGTGGTCGAGCCGGACCGTCAACGTCTGGCGCGTTTTGTCATCGATGCCGTGGAGGCATTGGGTGGCAATCCGTTTGCCGCCGCGGCGCGGCTCGACGCGCTGTTGAAGCAATTGCGTGACGACAGCATCAAGGCCGAGATACCGATCGAAGTGAGCCTCCAGCTCGACGACGTGAAGCTCAGCCTGACGTGGCCGCAACACCGCGAGATATTATCCGTGCTGGCGGAAGCACCGCCCGCGAATACCGTTACCGAGCTGGCCAAGAAACTGAAAAACGCAAGCGAGTCCGCCGACATGGCGTTGATGATGTTGCGCAACCAGCAGATCAGCGTCGATCTGGAACGCGCCAAACAACGGGCGGCGGCGGAAATGGCGCAGCTCGAAGAGGCGCTCGAAAAGAAGAAAGGCGAGTTGCTGGAGTCCATCCGTGAGGGACAGACAGACAGCCTCACCGGCCTTTACAATCGCGGCGCCTACGACAGCCGTCTGCGCGAGGCCGTGCTGCGCTGCCAGCGCCAGCGTGAACCGCTTTGCCTGATTATGCTTGATCTGGATTATTTCAAACAGATCAATGACACCCATGGTCACCAGCATGGCGATGAATATCTCAAGCGCATGGCAAAGGCGATGCGCCAGGCTGTGCGCGATCACGTGGACCATGTCTGCCGCATGGGCGGCGATGAGTTTGCCATTGTCCTGTTCTCGAATATCGCCATCGCCACACGGGCGGCGGAAAAGATTCTGCAACTGATGGAAAAGCGCGTGAGTATCGGCATTGCGCCGATCAAGACCGATGACACCGTGGACTCGTTTATCGCGCGCACCGATGCCGCCCTGTACGAGGCCAAGCATCGCGGTCGCGGACAGTTTGTCATCGCCGACACCATGGCGTTGAAGGAGGCAGCCCATGGGGCATGACGAAAGCAGGAATCACACGGGGAAAATCACCAGCTTGCTGATCGAGCAATCGGCCAAAGGTGAGAGCGCGCAGGTGCTGCTGCGCTCGAAGCTGCGCGCGGTGTCGCGGCGCATGGGATTCAGCGACGCCATGCGGGAGCGCATGGAGCTGGTCTGCAACGAATTGATGACGAACCAGAACAAGTACGCCAAGGGCAATGGTTTCGTCCAGATCTGGGAGGTCGAGCAGCCCCGGCCGGCGCTTGACCTTTTTGCCATAGATTACGGGCCGGGCATCCCCAACCTCGCCGAGGCCATCCAGGATGGCTATACCACCTCCGGCACCATGGGCAAGGGCCTGGGGGCGGTCCGGCGGCTGGCATCGGAAAGCGAATTCTACAGTCTCCCCGAAGAGGAGGCCGCGGACTGTCCCTGGCACGGCATGGCGGTGTGGGCACGGTTCCACGACGACACCAAGCCGGTGCCCGCGCCACACCAGTTTGGTTGTTACCTGCGCGCCTACCAAGACAGCACGTATAACGGCGATCTCATCCAGCTGCATGTCGGAAAAAACAAAACCCGCTGGCTGCACATGGACGGTCTCGGGCACGGCCGCGAGGCGTTTGAGGCCGTGGATGGTCTGGACGATTTCCTGAACGCCGAAACCCCGATCCCGGACATGATGAGTTTGCTCAGCCAGAGACTTCGGGGCGGTCGCGGGGCGGTCGGCATCGTTTGCGAAATCGATACCACGGGGCAAGCAGCCATCGTGACCGGCGTCGGTGACATGGTGGCGTACAGCATCTGCAATGGCGACAAGCGGGCCATCACCTTTTCTCCAGGAGTTCTGGGGCATGAACACCGCACGCCGGAGTCCGTCTCCCTGCCACTTCCGCCCCAAGCTCTGTTTATGACTGCCTCCGATGGCCTGCGGAGGAACATGACCTTAAGAACCTTTCCGGATCTGTGGCGGCTGCATCCGCAGTTGATCGCCATGGTGCTCGGACAGGTGATGGGCCGTAACAACGACGACAAATCGGTGTTCGTCGCAAGGACAATGCGTACTGAGAGGAATAGCCATGAAAAATGAAGCAATCTCAAGCAAGCCTGTGGACAGCAAGACCACCAACCAGATCCTGATCGAACTGCTCATGCTGAACGTGGGCAAGATATCCGAGGTGATCGAGAAGGAAGGACGGAGCATCTTCGGCCAGAACAATCTCCTGTCCAACAACGAGATCAATGACCACAGCCTGGAATTTCTGGAACTGCTTACCATGGTTCTGCAAAGCGGCACGCAGGTCGACCGGCGCAGCGAGGAATTCAAGGCGCTGCGCAAGTTTTTCGCCAACTTTTCGCAACAGATCCAGCTGCGTGGCGGCGACCTCGATGAGTTCGTGCGCTTTATCCAGTTCCTGCAGCGCGTTTTCCTGGACAACCTCGATGCCGACAAGAGCGTCGACTTCCAGCAGGCCCGCGGAGTCCTGCTGCTGCTCGGGTCGATTTTCAATGACATCATCCTGGAGGTCTTCCATATCTACCTGGAGGGCAAGGAAGGCACGATCCAGGCCCAACAGGAGGAACTGCGCCAGACCTCCACGCCGATTACGGAAATCTGGGATGGGGTACTTACCCTGCCCATTATCGGTTCGCTCGATTCTTCGCGCACCATGATCGTGATGGAGAAGCTGCTGTCACGTATCGAGTCGGAACGTGCGCGCGTGGTCGTGATCGACGTGACCGGTGTGATGGCGATCGACTCCCAGGTTTCGCACCATCTCATCCAGATGATCCGCGCCATCGGCCTCATGGGCGCCGATGCCATTCTCACCGGTATCCGTCCCGAAATTGCCCGCGCCCTGACCAGCCTCAACATCGATCTGGGCATGGTCACCACACGCTCGAAACTTTCCGAGGGGCTGAAAGAGGCGTTCCGCCGGCTGGGCATCGAGGTCTCGCGGCCGCACGCCTCCGATTCGCGTTCGTCCTCGAACAAGAGCAGCCGTTAGTCTCTGGTTGGCGCGAGAGGGAAAGAGCCAATGATTGAGGGCATGCATCTGACGCCGATCGGTGACGGCAACGTATTGCTCGAACCCGGGGAAGGTATTGATCCGGGGAACCACGATGCCTACCTCACGTCACTGCTCGAATACCTTCAGCAGCACAACGCCCAACGTCTGCTCTATGACCTCAAGAGTATCCGGATCATTGATTCGGTCTACTATCGGTGGCTGACGGCGCTCTACACCCTCTGCCGCATCTCCGGGATTGAGCTCATCACCGTCAACATGCGCCCCGCCGCCGCCTATGCCCTCGCCATCATGCTGGATAAGCCGCCGCCGTTTAACTGCGCGCTCGACATCGACAGCACCCGCCGGAGGTCGGCCAGCGATGAGGAGATGGGTGAGGAAAACGAGTCGGGCGACACGTTGCCGGATACGGCGAATGGTCAACAGTAAAGAAAGTCTGAATTTAAATAATTAAGATTGTTTGACGCAAAGACGCAAAGAAAAACCTGGAAAAAGAAATAAAAAATTCTTTGCGGCTCTGC
>CAYIQV010000195.1:0-3943 GCA_964365635.1 uncultured Acidiferrobacteraceae bacterium | reverse complement strand
CATCCACGACGCCGTTGGCATCGAGCGCATCAACGTTTGTACCTACCACTCCGTTTCCGGCACCGGCGAGGAGGCCATCAAGGAACTGGCGTCGCAGACGGCCCTGCTTTTAAACGGCCAGCGGGTCAAGCCCCGGGTCTATCCCAAGCAGATCGCCTTCAATTGTTTGCCACAGATTGATGTATTCCTGGACAACGGCTATACCAAAGAAGAGATGAAGATGGTCTGGGAGACCCGGAAAATCCTCGGGGATGAGTCCATTCAGGTGAATCCGACGGCAGTCCGGGTTCCGGTTTTTTATGGCCACTCCGAGGCCGTGCATATCGAGACCCGGAAGAAAATCAGCGCCGAGGAGGCCCGCCGGCTCCTGAAAAAGGCCCCGGGTGTGAAGGTGGTCGATGAACACAAGCTTGGCGGGTACCCGACCGCGGTGACGGAATCCGTGGGTAAAGATGCGGTTTACGTAGGGCGCATCCGGGAAGACATATCCCACCCCCGCGGACTGGATCTATGGGTCGTTTCCGACAACCTGCGCAAGGGGGCCGCCCTGAATTGTGTTCAGATTGGGGAATATCTGGTAAAGAACCATCTGTAAGCTATAGTTAATTGATATTTGTAAAGGGTATTACTACCATAGTTATATAACTCCTAGTCTCATAAGGATTAAGGAACTCGCTGAGAATATTGGGGTGAGCTGCATGCAATGGAAATCTAGGGAGAGGATGCCAGCCTTGGGGCTTATGCTGGCTGCCGTTTTAACGTTATTCCCTGTCGTGGGTCATGCCTTGGGCCTCGGCAAGCTCAAAGTGCTTTCGGCACTGAACGAGCCGCTCAACGCCGAAGTTGAATTTACCTCCATCACGGAAAAAGAACTCAAGGGCTTGAATGCAGGCCTCGCTCCGCGCGCGGATTTCGACACGGTGGGTGTGGAGCGTGCGTCCTATCTTTCCCAGATCAAATTCACGGTCTCGAAGCGGCTGGATGGAAGCTATTTTCTCCAGCTTCGAACCGAGCAACCGATGCAAGAACCTTTCCTGCATTTGTTGCTCCAGGTCGAGTGGCCCGGTGGACGTCTTGTTCATGAATATACGGCGCTCATCGATCCTCCCTATCGCATCGCGGGAAAGCCTTCGGGCATTGAAGCCCCACATATATCGGCTCCCGCAACGCCGGTGGCCCCGCCAGTGCCAACGGCGCAAGCCGAAGTAGCGCCGCCGACGGAAGCAAAGCCGCCCGAGGCGATGCCAGAAGAACCTAAAGTTGCTGAAGCCGCCGCGACGGCGGAAGTCGTTCCTGCCGAACCTGCACCCATGGAAACACCCACACCCGCACCTGAGGCGGTAGCGGCCATGGAAAAGCCAGCCGAGGAAAAACTTCTCGGACCGCCAGACACATCTGCTTCTGCGGAGGCAGGTGCGCCACAACCGGAAGCGGAGTTCGCACCCAAGGTCGAGCCGCTGGCGGCCGCGCCACGCGAAGAGGTTGTGGCCCCACCGGAACAGATGGCGCCAGCTCCCGCGACAGAGACACCCGTGGCCGCCGAAGAACCGTCAGCGCCAGCAGCCTCCCAGGCAGCGCCAACCAGCGCGCCGGAATACGCCGTGAAAAAGGGCGATACGCTTTGGCAGATTGCCAGTCAGGTGCGTGGTGACAAGCAGATCAGTGTCGAGCAGGTAATCCTGGCGCTGTATCGGACGAACAAGGATGCGTTCTTTGGGAACAATGTTAACAATCTCAAGGCCGGAAAAATTCTGAAGCTTCCTGAAAGTGAAGCGATTGAATCGGTTTCGGCCCCCGTGGCGCGCAAGGAATTTCGCGCACAATATGACGTCTGGCAGGAATATAAACTGAAACTCGCCGGGTCCAGTCGCGCCATCAAGTTGACGGAAACGGATGCATCAGTGCTGGCGGCGGCAGAAGCAGAAGCCACCAGACTGGCGGCGGACAAAACGAAGGAAACAGCCAAGCCGGAAAAGAAAACGAGCCCGGTGGATAAGGGCAGGCAGGACGAGTTGCTGAAAATTGTCCGCAGCACGATCCAGAGCGAGAAGGGTGCGCCGGACAAGAAGGTTGCTGAGACCGAGTCGGCCAAGGATGCGGGCACACGGGAACGCCAGGCACTGGCAGACCGGGCAGCAACGCTGGAAGAATCACTGGAGTCCAAGCGACTCGAGAACAAGGAATTGAGCGAAAAGATCGGCATGGTGCGGTCACAGCTCAAGAAAGAATCACGTCTCATCGAGCTCGAAAGCCAGAGCCTGACCCAGACACAAAAGAAACCGGCAGAAACAAAAGCGGCCGAGCCCGTCGCCAAGCCAGTTCCTGCCCCGGTTGCCAAGCCGGTGGAACAGCCCAAGGCGACCGAGCCAGTACCGGAGAAGGCCGCCGCCGCGCCGCCAGCCCCGGCTCCTGCCAAGGCCCCGGAGGTTGTGAAGAAACGCGTGCCGCCACCACCGGCGCCGCCCAAGGAAGAGAAAGACTTCCTGGCCGGCCTGCTGGAGGCGGTGCAGAGCGATTTGCTGATGCCTCTCCTGATTGGTGTGGTGGTCCTCATGAGCGGAGGCATTGCCCTGATCTATTTCCGCCGCCGGCAGAAATCCATTGCCGAGTTTGAGGAGAGTATTCTCTCCGCGGACGCCATCAGCGGTGACCAGCCGGTAACCACCTCGGACACGACGGGTCACCCACCCGCTGCCACCGCGACGGGCGATACCTCGTTCCTGAGCGATTTCAGCCAGGGCGGCATGGGCAACATTCATACCGATGAAGTGGACCCCATTGCCGAGGCCGATGTGTATCTGGCCTACGGGCGCGACGAAACGGCCGAGGAGATTCTCAAGGAGGCCGTGGTCAAGCACCCGGAGCGCCACGAACTCAAGCTCAAGCTCCTGGAGATTTATCACACACGTAACGACGTGGCCGCGTTTGAGACCATGGCGGAAGAACTATATGCCGCGCAGGGCGGACGCAGCAGCAAGGTGTGGGACAAGGTTGAGGAGATGGGCCGCAAGCTCAACCCGGAGAATCCGATGTTCAAGGGCGGCGCACCCAAGGCGCCCGGCTCTGCACCCGCCAAGGCCGCACCCGCTGCACCGCAAGGGAGCACCGCCAAAGCAGCGCCGATGGCGCCTGCCCCGGTCGCTGGTGAATCGGCCGGCGATTTCGATTTTGATCTTGGCACCCCGGCGCCTGCACCGGCGGCCACCGAGACAGCGTTTGATCTTGATCTCGGTGAAACCAAGCCGGCAGCAAAGGATGATGGTGGTATCGACTTCACGGGCACCATGAGGATCGAGACAGCCGCCGCCGAGGACAAATCCGGTCTCGAGGCGATGGAACTGGGCGCCCCTGTGGACAATTCACTTGATTTTGACATCGGCGGCAAGATCGAGATGCCCGATGAAATCAGTATGGACGAGCCAGCCACTCCCAATGCGGCCAAGTGGGAGCCGCAGACGGCCGCGGCTGAATTTTCTCTGGAGACCGCCGGTGTCCCGGCGGCGGGAGAGGCCCAGTCAGGGCAATGGGATGAGACAGCCACGAAGCTGGATCTGGCCAAGGCCTACATCGACATGGGAGACGCTGAGGGCGCACGCAGCATCCTGCAGGAAGTGATCTCCGAGGGGAATGAAACCCAGAAGAAACAGGCCCAGGAACTGTCCTCGCAAATTGCCTGATGCGGCGCGCTCAGTATCTGCGCTTGAAGTAGATTTCCACGCTCCGCGCTAAACCAGACTTGGCCTCCAGACCGACATAGCCGTCGATGTCGGTTTGGAGGTCGAGGCCCAGAAATCCGCCTGCACGGGCATCGCGCTTGAAACCGACGGTGTGATTCGTTGTCCCGCTCGCGCGTTCCTCGCCATCGATGTAACCATAGTTGCCCCCACCGAAAAAACGCAATCGTTTTACCAGCGGGACAATAACGCCGAGTTGCGCGTGTGGC
>CAYIQV010000194.1:0-3951 GCA_964365635.1 uncultured Acidiferrobacteraceae bacterium | reverse complement strand
TCGCAAACGGCTTCGGGAGGTTTTGGATGGCAAAATCTAGGGCAAGTAAAGTCGTAACGGTTCGCTCCGCGAAGGAACTTGGGGAGGCCCTCGGCTTGTCCATGGCGGACACCGCGGAAATGGAATTCCGCTCGGAATTGACCGTAGCACTCTCGAAGATCATCCAGTCTGGTAGACAAACCCACGCTGAAATCGCGAAGCGCGCGGGGACATCCCGAACCCGGGTTACCGCCATAGCGAATGGTAACACTCAGGGTGTTTCGACGGATGTTCTGATCCGGGTTCTTGCGGCTACGGGCCACCGTGCTGAAGTTCGAGTAAAGAAAGCGGCATAACATTCCCTGCGTGTAGGGCTCGCGACCGGTTCGGCACAAAATGGGTTACCGCCAGCCCTTGTGGGACGCATACAGGCCTCGTGTCTATCGGGCATGTTGGTCCTTTAACCGGCGCTGCTTAAAGGAGCATAGGTCTGAGATCAGCGTGGCTCAAGCACAGCATTGGGTAATCAGTCTTGTTCAGGATGTCGTACTGATGGACGGCAAAACGCGTGTAATCGTGGATGCGCTCTACGGCGTGGCAAACTAGGCTGGTTATTCAGGGTATTTGGAATCCAGCGTGGAAAGTTCAGGGACGCACTCCCCAGAAACCTTCGCTCTTCAGTATTGAAATGTGTGGGAACGGCTCCTTTCGGCCATAATCGGACGCTCGCGTTACCCCAAAACCGGCCATTCAGCGCATAAGCTCATCGATGGTCGGGCGTTTTTACCGCTGTCGGCTGTGATACCTTCTTGTTCATTTTTCTAAGTTCCTTCTTCGCATTTCCTATTACCTCGCGAAGCTTTTCAGCCACTTCTTTGGGCTGGTTTCCAATTTCTGTTTCGCAAATTTGGAGGACACGCTTATGTTGTACTGCATTAGATGTGAGAGACCATCGTGCGGCACCTCCGATTACCAAGCGCCCTACATCCCCTTTCACGTCAAACCACGGCAATGCTGACATGATCCTCACCACAGGTGTCTTGTCCCCAGTCGCCATGAAATTACCCCACAACGTATCCAGAACCCATGCCCCCTGTTCCAGTGGGATTTTCTCTACAGGCATAGGTGATCCGTGGTAGAGATACTCGAATTGCTGTTTCAATTTCGGGTGCTTCTCAAGGATCGCGTAAACACGTTTCTGCGAGTCAGGCAGGTCCGCATACCACAAACCAAGAACAACCACACCGAGTCGGGCCTCCTTGATCGAACTGAGCCGGTCGATCCAGTCATCCACCTGTTGGGGATTTTTTCTGAAGACGCCCGCTAGAAACCCGGCAATGGGAGCGATGGTATTTTCGTTGTCAAAAAACTCTGATTGACCTATATGCTCTATGAATTCTGGGATTCTATCCGGCTCCGGCTTCAGGTAATAAAACGTGGACCATTTGGTGACGTCCTCCTGTGATTGAAAACCAGTTGCCGGATTTTTCTCAACCAATTCAAACTGCCCTTTTAGTGGCATGACTACTTTTCTGTTTCGGTCGGTGAGACTCACGTCGACCTTCCATACGCCCGGTAGATCGCCTTTCTCACCAATGAAGCTAATTACCGCGGACGTCAGCCGCACATTTCGTGGATCTCCCTGGAGTTTCCCCGATGCGCAGGCAATACCTTTCTGATCCATAGACAGGCTTCCGTCAGGTCGAATTACCTTGATGTTGCAGACAATGTCGATTTCATTTGATTTGTTAGGTTTTGGATTTCCAAAGAACGTAAGAATCGTCAGCCGTTCCCCATACAAAACCTTCGAGGCCTCACGAAAATGCGGGGTTGTTTCTGAGGGGGTATTCCACTTTGCTTCCCAATCAGGATCTGATGTGACCACCAACCAACCTCCAAAACCATCAATGCTTTTCATAGCATCGGTATTTGGGGCGGGTTTTCTGTCACGCGTTATCCAACCATCGGTTTCTGCGAACAAAGAGTGGTTAAGGCTGAGGAGAACGAGAATAAATAGAAAACGTTTCATTCTTACAGGTTAGACCGAGGCCGCGATGTTTTCCATATCGGCGAATCTGGCTCGACCTGCGAACGCCCGCTTTGGGTCGATTTCGGACACCCATTATTAATTGCGCTTTTCCAGAAATCGCCCGGTAAGTGCCCGGCGTTTCTCATAAGCCTCACGGGCAATCGCGATGTCTTCGAGGAAATAGGGCAGTTCCTCCAGCCGTAGCGCCTGCGGGCCATCCACCAGCGCCTTGGCGGGTACCGGGTGAAAATCCACGAGGACCATGTTGGCGCCGGCAATGATGCCTTGCGCGGTGACGTGAAACACGTCGAGCATCCCGTCCGGCGCGCGGTCGCGTGTGCCGACGGAGTGCGAGGGGTCGATGCACACCGGCATGCGCGTGAGGCGCTTGATCACCGGCACGTGGGCAAAGTCCACGAAGTTGCGGTGCGGGTCGCCCATGTTTGTTTTCATGCCGCGCAGCCCGAAGACGATGTTGCGGTTGCCTTCGCTCGCGAGGTACTCGGCGGCGTTCAGCGATTCTTCCAGTGTGATCCCGAAGCCGCGCTTGAGCAGCACGGGCAGCTCGTGCTGGCGTCCGACAATCTTGAGGAGTTCAAAGTTCTGGGTGTTGCGCGTGCCGATCTGAATCATCACGCCCGTGGGCTTGCCGGTCTTTTCCAGCGCCTCGCGGATTTCATCGAGATGCGAGTCGTGGGTGATCTCCATCGCGATGACCTTGATGCCGTATTTCCCGGCAAGCTCGAACACCCATGGCAGGCAACTCTTGCCGTGGCCCTGGAAGGAATAGGGGTTGGTGCGCGGTTTGTACGCGCCCATGCGCGTGCACACCTGACCATGGTCGCGCAGCGCCTTCAGCATCATCTCGACATGCGCGGGGTTGTCCACGGCGCAGAGGCCGGCGAAAACGTTGAGGCTGTCCTGGCTGAAGGTGACGCCGTTGTATTCGAAGCCCGTCGGACGGCTGTCGTCCTTGTGACGGCCCAGGATGCGGTATTCCTCCGAGATGCGGACCACGCGGTCCACGGCGGGAAGGCTTTCAATTTCGGTTTTGTCGAGGGTGGCGGTTTCGCCGATGAGGTAGATTTCCGTCAGCGTCTGCTGCGTGCCGATTTCCTGATGCACCCGGGTTTTGATGTTCGGCTTGCTGGCCAGATAGTCGATGACCTGCCGGTATTCCGGGCTGTTGTCGGCGACGTTGGCTTTGAGGATAACGATCATGCGGCATTCCTTTATTATGTATCCGGCTCACACGCGGCTATTCTAGCAACTAAACGGCCAAAGGTACGTGGCCAGGAATTACTGAGCCGTGCGGTAAATAGTGCGCACCGCCGCATACTTCAGGTTCCTTCTCCCCCCGGGAGAAGGATAGGATGAGGGGGAGTTTTACAGATATTTTCCCCCTCACCCCGGCCCTCTCCCGGAGGGAGAGGGAGTAATAAAATGTGCAGTATTTTATGATCTGATCAGGTAAGAGACGAACCATGCGATTGCCCGCTATAAGCCTCCCTCCCTATACGCTGGACCGTACGCGGCTGGAGCGGGAAGTGCGCGTTGATACGTACCGTGCTTCCGGTCCCGGCGGCCAGCACGTCAACCGCACCGAGTCGGCAGTGCGCTTGACCCATTTGCCATCGGGCGTGGTCGTGACGGCCATGGATAACCGGTCCCAGATACGCAACCGCGAGATTGCGTACGAGCGGCTGATCGCCAAATTGCGCCTGTTGAACCGTGTCCCCAAACCGCGCAAGCGCACGCGTGTCAGTCGCGCGGCCAAGGCACGCCGGGTCGATTCCAAGAAGCACCGTGGAGCCCTGAAGCGCGGGCGCGCCGGGGGACGAGGGGAACAAATGTAGCCCTGCACGCAAAGCACGCACGGCTTGCCATATTATTAGGATTTGCGGGTTATTAGCGAATCGTATGTAGGGCGGGTTAAGCGCTTA
>CAYIQV010000193.1:0-3972 GCA_964365635.1 uncultured Acidiferrobacteraceae bacterium | reverse complement strand
CCCCATGCTGGCTGCGAAACAGCACGACCCACAACAGCACGCAGGAAAGCAGCACGCCCGAGGCCTGCGCCAACCAGGAACTATGGTTCACCAGAAACACCGTAATGAACCCCCACAACACCATCTGCACCGTCGGCCAGTACACCAGTTCGAGAATGCGTGGGCCGGAACTGCGCAACAGGTAAATGTGCCGCAATACCAAGGCACGGACGCGCCGCAGCGAAGGAACCACACCGGTGTGGTCGTGGGCGATGACGGTCATTTATTCAGCACCGGATCGTGATCGAGTGAAATATTCAGGCGGCGTTCACGAGCGATGTCGATGAACACCTCTTCCATGTTCTTCCGCCCGTAGCGCGTGAGCAGTGCCCCCGGCGTGCCACGATCGACAAGCTTGCCCGCGCGCAACATGATGACGTCGTCGCACAGCCGCTCTACCTCCGACATGTTGTGCGAGGCCAGCAGAATCGTCATGCCGGTGCGAACGCGGTAGGCTTCGAGCATGCCGCGCACGTAATCTGCGGTATCGGGATCGAGCGAGGCCGTTGGTTCGTCGAGCAACAGCAGTTCCGGTTCATTGAGCAATGCCTTGGCCAGCACCACGCGGGTCTTCTCACCCGCCGACAACTGGCCATAAGGACGATCCAGAAAACGGCCGATGTGGAGTTCTTCGCTCAGCGCGCCGATGCGTCCCCGGATGTCGATAATCCCGTAGAGCCGGGAATAAACGGTAAGGTTCTCGCGCACGGTCAGGCGTCGCGGCAGATCGACATAGGGCGAGGAAAAATTCACCCGCGGCAACACCCGGTAGCGATCGCGCAACATATCCACCCCGAAGATGGAAATGCTGCCGGAGGTCGGCAGCAACAGCCCCAGGAGCATGGACAGGGTCGTGGTCTTGCCCGCGCCATTGCCGCCGAGGAGCGCGGTAGTGGAGCGCGGGGCCACGTCAAAACTTACGTCATCGACGGCGATGACGCTGTCGAAATGCTTGCGCAGGCGGGAAACGGAGACGACCGGTGGCGACATGGGAGGCGCAGCGTAGCGCAGACCGGCAAACTTGTCAGCGTGCGGCGCCATGGATCGTATGGTCTTGTTTTTTACCGGCACTTGCTCCATCCCGGGGCAGATGGCTTATGCTGTCGGCGCAAAGATACGTTGCGTCCTGCCGGGTGGCGGGGCCGGCGTGCAGGCTTCACGGACAGGATTCAACAATCAACAAGGAGCACATCATGAAGATATTTCAACGGACAGCCGCACTGTTTCTGCTGTTCGGCTTGCACCATGCCGCGTGGTCGGCGGACGCCACCACCCTCACCTGGCATGGCCATGCCGCCTTCGAGATCGTCACGCCGAACCATAAGGTGTTGATGATCGACCCGTGGCTAAAAAACTCGATGAATCCCAACGCCAAGGCCAGCAAGGCTGAAGGCGACAAGGCGCCGGTGGCCCAAGACCCGCTGGCCGCAATCACGAAGGTCGATTACATCCTGATCACGCATGGGCACTTCGATCACATTGGCGACGCCGTGGCGCTGGCCAAGAAAACCGGAGCACGTCTTGTCACCAATTACGAACTTGGCGCCAACATGGCCAAGCTCCTCGGCTATCCCAAACAACAGATGGGGTACGACACGCTGATGAATATCGGCGGCGCAATCACCATCGCCGATGGCGAGGTAGTGGTGGACATGGTGCCGGCCGTGCACTCCAGCGGCATGGGCAATCCTCTGGCCGGCGAAAAGGACCCGGATGTGGCCACCGGCGGCAATCCGGCGGGATTCGTCATCCGGATTAAAAATGGCCCGACGATTTACCATACCGGCGACACCGCCTATTTCAGCGACATGGCGCTGATCGGGGAACAGAAGCCCGACGTCGCGCTCATCAATATCGGTGGGCACTTCGGCATGGAGCCGGCGATGGCGGTACGGGCGGCCAAGACCGTACATGCCAAGCTCGTGATCCCGCAACATTACGGCACCTTTCCAGTGCTGACACAGGACCCCAAGGGTTTTGCCGATGCGGCACGAAAGACCGGCATGCATTGCAAAGTCATGCAGCCCGGAACCACGCTGACCTTCAAGGGGAAAAAACTGGTCGCGGAGTAAACGAGGCGTCGCGGCGTCAGGAAGCGAGATCGATCTTCTTCCAGACGCAGCGACCGCCGCTTTTCTTGTCTATTTCGTCCAGCCACATCTGATGCGCGGCGAGCTCTTCCGCGTTCGCCGCAATCACCGGCAGCTTCGGCCGGTTCGGGTCGAGGCGGCGGATATCCGACGGCGGGGCAGAAGAAGCTGCGGACGGCGATGAGCCGTGGCTATCTTCGAACAGCCCCGTCTGGCCACCGGTCATGGCCAGGTATACATCTGCGAGAATCTCGGCGTCGAGCAGCGCGCCGTGCAAAGTGCGACGACTGTTGTCTACGCCGTAATGCCGGCACAGCGAATCGAGATCGTTCTTCTGTCCCGGGCGCATGCGGCGCGCGAGCTTGAGCGTATCCACCACCGTGCACACATCCTCGATGCGCATCGGCCCCTTGCCCTTCACCATCAGGGAAAGTTCGTGGTTAAGGAAGCCCACGTCGAACGGAGCGTTGTGGATGACCAGCTCCGCGCCCTTGATGAATTCGATAAAATCCTTGGCGATATCGACGAACTTCGGCTTGCCCGCGACCATCTCGTTGGTGATCCCATGCACCTCCATCGCCCCATGGTCGATGTCACGCCCGGGATTGATGTATTGCTGGTAGCGGTTATTCGACGGCCGGCGGTTCACCATCTCCACACAGCCGATTTCAATAATGCGGTGGCCCTCGGAAGGTTCGAGGCCGGTGGTTTCAGTATCGAGAATTATTTGGCGCGTCATTTCTCTGTATCCATCCTGTCTGCGACGGCGTCGAACTGCCGCTTGCCGTGAATCACGGCTACAACCGTAATGGTATCTTGGGCCACCCGATACACAAGACGGTAGCTGTAAACAAAACGCTCACGGATATAGTCCTGGCCAAGCTCCGGAACGGCTCGGCCAAGATATGGGAATTGGTTGAGACTACGGGAAGTTTCGAGAATCCGATTGACCACGGTGGTAGCGTAAAACGCTGAATCGCGGGCGATGTAACCAGCGATGGCATCAACGTCATCCAGCGCCTCAGGCGACCAGACTACTTTGTGACCCATTTTCCGAGGCGCTTCTCGGCTTCGTCTTGTGACACCACGCCCTTTGTCTCTGCCGCCTCGATTCCCCGCTGGATTTTCTCGATCACATAGAGATGATACTGGATGTCCTCCAGCGAACAATCATCGGGCAGCTTCTTGAGGAGTGACTCAACTTCTTTCTTGGCAGTATTCATTTCCAGCACACCTCATGACAAATAAGGCCTTCGTTTAAAGACTAGCCCATGCTTACTGCAAAGGAAATAGTCGACGTTTGAGAATACAGGAAACCTCTAAAAATCTCCTCTCGCTCCGGGAGAAGGTTAAACAGATACGCGGCGTCCTGATCTTCAGGCGCCATAGATAGACTGTAAATCTTTCAGGATGGATTTTCTGCGGTACGGATTACGCAGGATACTGGAAGTCGCTACATCGACAGGGCGCTGACCAAAAAGGGCCGACAACTCACTTTGCAACTTAAGTAATCCCGAAAATGACGGCTCGCCGCCAGATTCAAACTCCACCAGAACATCCACATCACTTTCCGGCCCAAAATCATCACGCAAAACCGACCCGAACAAGGACATCCGCCGGACGTGATATCTCCGACAGACGCCTGCGATCTTATCGCGTGGGATATTGATATGTGCCTGACCCATGGATGAAATTCTAGCTCTTCGTTGGCGATTTTGTAATGCCTTCTTCAGAGAAATCGTTGGGTTTTGCTGCGCTCAACCCAACTTACGTGCTGATTGTTTTATTTGTGTCTCCTGCGGCAGGGGCGGAGCCACCCGCAATTAGCTGTTGAGTTCGCGCG
>CAYIQV010000192.1:0-3978 GCA_964365635.1 uncultured Acidiferrobacteraceae bacterium | reverse complement strand
CCGGCGCCAGCCGGCGCGAGGCCGCGGCATGATGCGCCTCACCCCCCGTCAGCATAAACGTGGCGCCGGTGTCGGGCAGGTGTTCGGCGTAAAACAGCGGTTCGGTCATGCGTTAAATGCGATTCAGTGGTGTGTGAGGTAAACATCGTAACGCACCAGTTTTCCCAAGATGCTCATGCTGGGGTCGGGCACGAGCGGCGGCGCATCGTCGGGGCGCTTGACCACTACGCGTCCCAAGGCCACACGCCGGCATATTTCAAAAAGCTCCACGGCATCCAGGTCATCGCCCACCAGTTCGCGCAACAGGCGCATCTCTTTTTTTACCGCCGCCGATTTTTTCCGTTTCGGTGGAAACATCGGGTCCAGATAAATGGCGTCCGGTCGCGGGGAGAGTTTGGTCACCAAGGCGCGCGCGTCGCCCGTCAGCAGCGACAGCTTTTTTTCGAGTGTAAACCCGGTTTTTTCCGCCAGCCGCCGCAGGCCGTCTTGCGCCAGGGCCGCAACCACGGCACAGCGTTCGATGGCCGTGACGCGGTAACCCATGCACGCCAGAAGCAGTGCATCTTGGACCAGGCCGGCGGTGGCATCGACTACGGTGTGTGTCTTTTTCCCGATCGCGCGCGCGAGTGGCTGGCGGCGCGAAAGATTATGGCTGTAAGGCCGCAGATCAAGGCCGGAGAAATCGACGAACACCGGACCCATACGCGAGTCGCGGTTATCGCGAATCTCAAGATGTTCGGGGGTCAGGGTGAGCAGCAGGTCGTATCGGTTGTCTGGCCCCATCACGAGCGGCAGCGCCAGCGTATCGGCCAGTACTGTTAGCGCCGCTTGAAGGGGGTTCGCGGCTTCAACCGCGAGCACGGCTACGCTGGCGCTGGCAGCGCTTGGCGTGCCGGGCGCGGGCGGTTGGCGGCGAGTCGGTACTGGTGGCATTGTGTCCAAAGCATAACATCAACACAGGCTATGGCTCTGCAGGGTATGAGGGTCGGTTTATACCCAGGGATTGATAACGGGCACATCGAAGCGTCGAAAATCAACGACATTGCGTGTCACGACCGCCAGCCCGTGCGCGCGGGCAGTGGCGGCGATGAGGCCATCTACCACGGGCAGCGTCTGCTTATGGCGGCCAGAAAATATGCCCCACGAAGACGCCACCTCAATGCTTACCGGGAGAATGCGCCCGGCGAAACGCGCTGGCAGGGCCACCCGCACCATCCGCTCATAGGCGCGCCGCCGTTCGCCGTGCGGCAGACGCTCGATTCCTTGTTCAATTTCGCCGACGGTGACCACGCTCACGAAGAGCAAGCGCGACTCCTGGACATCGAGCCAGCGCATGACACCGGGGTGCTGGTTCTTCTTCATCAGTTCCGAAACCACCACGGTATCGAGCAGGTAGCTCACAGTTCGATTCTGCGCCCGGTGTCGCGCGAGCGCTTGAGCTTGAGCCCGGGTCCCTTCGGTGCGAGATCGTGGAAAAATTGCGAGATCGGTTTTTTCTCCACCGCCAAGCGCCGGAATTCCTCGATCGACAGCACCACGGCCGCCGGGCGTCCGTGCACGGTGATTGTCTGCGGCCCGTGCTCTTTCGCCTCCGCCACCACGCGCGAAAGTTGGTTCTTGGCGTCCTGGAGTTGCCATTTATGTTTCATAGGCGCACCTCGAAATAGCTAGACTAGCCAGATTATAGAGAAAATTTGCCCGGATTTCCACCCGCCCTCCGCCGCTGGTTCGCCCGCGTGTTTTTCGAGTTACGCTGTGGCGGCGCGTTCGAGACGTTCGATCGCCGAGCGCAACAGTGGATCGGCTGAATAATCGGCGAAGGTCTTGCCCTGCGAAAAGCGCAGGAGCAGATCGGCAGCTTGCTTGATGTCGTAAAGGTACTTCTTGACCTCAAGCCGCATAGAGCAGGGTCCGGCTACGCTCGATGCTGCGAAGGAAGTAGGGGTTGCGAACGGCGGTAGGGACCACCAGATCCACCGGACGGTGGTACAAGTCCGCCAGGCTTTCTTGCAGACCGAAGTAGGCGTCTGCATAGGCGGCGGGAGCCAGATCTTCGAACTCGACCAGAAAATCGAGGTCACTCGACCCCGGTACGTAGCCGCTCCCCGTCGCGGAGCCAAAAAGTTCCAGACGCTGAACCCGGTATCGCCGGCACAGACGTGATAGTTCTTCTTGCTTGGCTTTAATGAGTGGCTGCATGGTTGGAATCCGCTATTTAAGCCCCAGTTTAGCCGATTCCCGTCAGCCTGTCCGCAACGGCTGGGCGTTATCTCGACCAGTTCGTTGTCATCGGTGAATTCGAATCTGTATGGCCGCCTTGATAGTGACAAATCAGCCCAGAAACGAAAACGGCAGACCGAAGTCTGCCGTTTGTATCGTTGGGGTCGGCCTTGCGGCCTCCCCTTGTTACCGATAGTCCCCACCATCGGAATGCTTGATACGGTATTATGGTAACACAAGAACAAGCCGGGAGGGGAAGTCATGCGTTACCGTCTGGGATTGGATGTCGGCACGGCCTCTCTGGCCACTGCTGCGGTGTCACTCGATACAGAGAATCGGCCACAAGACTTGGTATGGCGGGCAATCCGGATATTCTCTGAGCCGCTTGAAAATGATCAAGGCAAGCTGAAATCCAAGAAGGCCACGCGCCGCGAGGCGCGCATGCAGCGCCGCCAGATTGACCGGCGGCGAGCACGGGCAAAACATATCGCGGCGCTTGGCAACTTGCTCGGACTAGCTCCGCAATCGCCCCAGCCGGGTAATGGCACCAACCTCCTTCAGCTCCGTGCTTTGGCTGCGCGCGAGCGGGTGGAACTCAATGACCTCCTGCGTATTTTTCTGAGGATGGCCAAACGGCGTGGCTATGCCGGTGAGTTCCGTCCGAAGAAAGAAGGCGCAAAGCTGGGCGAGGTCGAGGGCGGCAGCAACGATCTAAAGGCCGCCATGCGTCAGCTGGCCGAAGCCAAAGGTGTTGAAACCGTCACCTTGGGCGAATATCTGTACCATCGTTTGCAACAGGGGCTGCCCACAAAGCTCAAGGTCAAAGAAAACAACTCCGATACAAGTACCTCGCTCCCCAATCTTTATGCATTGCGCCGTCAAGTTGAGGACGAGTTCGATCATCTTTGGCAAACACAGGCGGCTTATCACCCGGTGCTGAACTCAACGCACAATGGCCAGCCGCTTAAAACGATTTTCCAGCAGGCAATTTTTTACCAGCGCCTACTCAAAGCGGTCGGTGGTATGGTTGGCCAGTGTTCGCTGGAGCCAACATTGCCGCGCGCTCCACGCGCTCAGCCGGCATTCCAGCGTTTTCGCATCGAGAAGACCTTGGCCGACCTGCGGTGGGGCGCGGGTAAACGTGCCGATGCGCTTTCTGTGCAACAGAAAAATATTATTCGCCAGTTGCTGGATGAAAAAGAAAAAGTCAGCTTTATCGCCATTTATAAGGCACTGGAAAAGGCAGGTTGTCCCAAGCCCGAAACACGGGGACTGAATCTCGAAGGTCTGAGCCGCGACGAGTTACACGGACACAAAACAAATCATGTGTTCCACAAGCTGGGCTTGGAAAACGAGTGGCATTCACTGGATGCACGCACACAGGTGCAGGTCATCAACTTTCTGGCCGATCTCGGCTCGCCTGAACAGTTGGATGACCCGAATTGGCATACCCGGTTCGTCAAGCGTGTGAAGACCGACAAAAAGGATAAAGAGGGCAAATGGATTTTCGGAGAACAGCCACGCCAACTTGACCAGTCGTTCGTCGATTTTATCAGCCTGCTCAAGCAGAACGAGAAGTTTGACCGGCTCTCAAAAATGGGCTTCGACGGCGGACGCGCTTCGTATTCCATCAAGGCGCTTAACCGTCTTACGGAATGGCTGTCCGCGCCATGGTGGCCGGGCGATTATTCCGGTGAGATGCGCGTGGATGAAGAAGCTGCCATCTGTGCATGTTATGACCCGGATTGTTATAAACCA
>CAYIQV010000191.1:0-3979 GCA_964365635.1 uncultured Acidiferrobacteraceae bacterium | reverse complement strand
TCGAGCGATTTCCCCGTTTCCTTGAGAAACTTGAAATAGGACGTCATCGCGTCAGGCCGGGTCTTGACCAGATAATCCAGTGCGTCACTCATGCCAGCATCTCCCGTCGGTGGTGTTTCATTGTTGCGCCAATACGTCGCGGACGGATTTTAGACAAATTCATGTGCTGGAAGCCAGCGCTACAAGGAGATAACGTCGCGGTGGTCGCTGGAGCTTGGGCCAGGAGACCCTATGCGCCCAGGGGGATAAAGTCCGATGGATTGATATTAAACAGCCCAGGCGACAGGACCTTCCGGATTTCCACTTCTTTGCCCGGACCTTCGAAGGGTTGATGCATGAGGTCGATAACCTTGGGCGCCGTAAAGGGTGTTTTGTCGGAGTTGAGCACGAGCGCGACCTTGGGTTTGAGGCGGCGTTTGCGGTTGATCGAGACAACCACGCCGACACCGCCGGTGCTCAGCTCAACCACGCTCCCGATCGGGTAAATCCCCATGCACTGGATAAACTGCTCAATCAGTTGGGGATGAAAATCCGTTCCGCGCCAGGAGTACATTTTTTTGAGGGCGTCGTGTGCCGACATGCCATCGTGATAGGAACGGTCGCTGGTAATGGCGTCATAGCAGTCCACGATCGCCCCGACGGAGCCGAAAAGGCCGATTTGATTCTCCTTCGCGCCAAAGGCATAGCCGTGGCCGTCGTAGCGCTCATGGTGGGAGCGTGCGACCTCAATAGAGATCGGAAGGATGCCCTTGGTATCCTCAAGGATGCTCACGCCATGCGGTACGTGGCTTTTCATCAGGTCGAATTCTTCCCCGGTCAGTTTTCCCGGTTTATCCAGGATTTCATTTGGCACCTTCATTTTGCCGACATCATGCAGCAACGCACCGATGCCGAGGAGGTTCAGTTCGGCATCGGAGAATTCGAGATGGCGGCCGAAGGCCAGCGCCAGCACACAGACGCGCAGACTGTGCAGGGCGGTGTATTCGTGTTTGTTTTTGAGCTGGTTCAGGCAGACGAGGGCATCGGGATTACGAATGACGCTGTCCACCATGTCGGCCACGACTTTTTTGGCCGCGGCGGTATCGATGCTGCGCCCGAGTCGCACGTCTTCCATGATGTTGAAGACGGTGTCCCGGGTTTCGGTGACGATGCCTCTGGCTACGACCAGTTCCTGTTCCAGGACCGATTGATCGTGATAACGGGGAGGGCGCAGATGGCCGGGTGAGAATTTTTTCAGTACTTCGAATTCAACCTCACGATTGGGCGATGGTTCGAGTGAGGCGGCGGTTATAGGCGATGGCCTGAACTTCGGGGCGGTAATGCTATAACCCTGTTCCGTGTCGATGTAGACATGCTGACAATACTTTTTGAGTTCGTCTATTTGCTCGTCCGATTTGATCTCAAAGCCCTGAAACAGGAATGGCGTTTCCAGCCAGTGACGGTCCAGCTCGGAAACGTACATACCCTGCCGCAGATCCTGAATGGGGATCTTCTTTTTCATACTCTATAAGGATAGAGCAATATCTGCGCTCAGGCAGCGCAGATATTGCTGGACGGCGGGAGGGAGGCGACTTAGCTTTTCTTTTTCTTTTCAAGGAGTTCGTAAATCATCGGCGTCAGAATGACCTCCATGGCAAACCCCATTTTTCCGCCAGGAACGACGATGGTATTCGGGCGCGCCATGAACGAGTCATGAATCATGCTCAAAAGGTAGGGAAAATCCTGTTGCTTCGGGTCGCGGAAACGGATCACCACGAGGCTCTCATCCGGGGTCGGAATATCGCGCGCAATGAAGGGATTGGACGTATCCACGACCGCTACGCGCTGGAAATTGACATGCGTGCGCGAGAATTGCGGTGTGATGTAGTGCACGTAGTCGTACATGCGCCGCAGGATGGTGTCCACCACCGCCTCGGCGGAATAACCGCGCTCGGCGGTGTCGCGCTGGATCTTCTGGATCCATTCAAGGTTGACGATGGGTACGACGCCCACCAGCAGGTCGACCCACTTGGCGACATCGACGCCGGCCTTGGCGTCCACCACGCCGCCGTGCAGGCCTTCGTAGAACATGAGGTCGGTGCCGGTCGGGATATCTTCCCAAGTCGTGAACTCGCCAGCCTTGAGGCTCGTGCCGAGGCGCTTGTTGTGTTCCGCCGCTTCGCCGTCGCTGTGCAGGTAGTAGCGTTTCTTGCCCTTGCCGGTCTCGCCGTAGGTTTTGAACTGTTTCTCCAGTTCATCGAAGATGTTGGCCTCGGGGCCAAAGTGGCTGAAGTTGCGGTTGCCGCTGGCCTCGGCCTTTTTCATCGCCTCGCGCATCTCGGCGCGGTTGAAACGGTGGAAGCTGTCGCCTTCCACTACCACCGGACTGATGAGTGCCCGCCGGAAGATGTGCTCAAAGGCGCGCTTGACCGTGGTGGTGCCGGCCCCGCTGGAACCGGTGATGGCGATGATCGGGTGCTTACTGGACATCTCTACTCCCCCTGGGTAACTCAATTTAAGGTGATTCATTAATAAGGAGGGCAATTCTACATCAGGGGGCGAAGCAGATACCACGGGGCCGGAAAACCGGCCCGGTATGGGCTGTCAGCCTGCCAGCCCCGGATTTCCCGAGACGCCGACAAGCTTGGGAATATAGGGCTGGCCGACCCGGACGGACTTCTTGGTGCGCAGATACTCCGCCACGATCTCCCATACCGGTCGGCCGCCCTGTTGTGGCTGGACGCTGGCCCAGCCGGCGACCTTGTAGGTCTTATCTGCCGCGATGTGTTTGCCGTTCAGCGCCATATCCTGGATGCGGTTTCCGTGGGATTGGGTGAGATCAAGGGTGTACTGGAGTCCACCTACGCGCACCATGTCTCCGCCTTGCTGATAGTAAGGGTCGGGGTGGAACAGGTTATCGGCGATGTCTTCCAGAATGGCCTTCATCTGCTCACCGGTGAGGTGGTTTGTCGTGGCCGTGGCATAGGTGATGGCCGTCTGGTCCATCAGATGTTCCATGTCGATGGTGTCGCCCGGCAACAGGGTCGTGCCCCAGCGGAAGCCCGGTGAGAAGGCGATCTCCGCGTCCTGCACCGCGAGCAGGGCATCCACGATCAGTTGATCGAAGGTGCCGTTGAAATTTCCGCGTCGGTAGAGCAGGCCCTCGCTGACGGCGAGCTTTTCCGCAAGAGCTGCCTGGTAGGGCTTGCGCACTGCCTCGACATAGGCGGCCATTTCCTTGTCCGGTGCCAGCAGGTTGGCGAATATGGGCAGCAGTTTGTAGCGGTAGCCCATGACCTTGCCATGGCGTACGTCGAGATCGAGCACTGAGAGAAATTTTCCATTGGAGCCCGAGTTGATCACGAGCGTTTTGCCGCCGGGATTTTCCACCAGGAAAGGCGCCGGCACGGCGTCATGGGTGTGCCCGCCCAGGATGGCATCGATGCCCCGCACCCGGCCGGCCATCTTGATGTCCACGTCCATGCCGTTGTGCGACAGCACCACCACGGCGTGCGCGCCCTTGGCCCGGACTTCGTCCACCATCTTCTGCATGTGATCGTCGTTGATGCCGAAGGTCCAGTCCGGAATCAGGTAGCGCGGATTGGCGATGGGTGTGTATGGGAAAGCCTGGCCGATGATGGCGACCGGCACTTTGTTGATCTCGCGGATGACGTAGGGTTTGAAGATGAGTTCGCCCCATGTGGCATCGTTGACGTTCTGCGCCAGAAATTCGATATGGCCCTTGAGATCCTTGTCGATTATTTCCTTCACGCGTTCGGCGCCATAGGTGAACTCCCAGTGCCCGGTCGTGATGTCCACGCCCAGCAGCTTCTGGGCATCGACCATGTCCTGTCCCCGGGTCCACAGAGACGTCGCCGAGCCTTGCCAGGTATCGCCGCCATCGAGCAGCAGCGTGCGGTTGGGGCGACTGGCGCGCAGGTTCTTTACGAGCGTCGCGAGGTGGGCGAAGCCGCCAATCTTGCCGTAGCGGCGCGCCGCC
>CAYIQV010000190.1:1860-3997 GCA_964365635.1 uncultured Acidiferrobacteraceae bacterium | reverse complement strand
TGCAGCCAAGCACCAGATCGAAGAGGTCGGCGCCAAGCTGCGTGATATGATGCCCTGGATCAAGGCCCACAAGATCGTCGACAAGGCCAAGAACTAAATTGACTCACCGCAGAATACACAGAGCGCCGAAAACCGGATTCTCTGTGTACTCTGTGCCCTCAGTGGCAACCATCTTTAATCAATAAATTATGAATAGCGGAAAATATCCCATTCTGGCCCGCGAGGGCTGGGTGCATGTGGCGCTGGCTGTCGGCGCAGCAGCCATCACCCATTATTACCTGGGCTGGGCTTGGGCTGCCCCCCTGTGGGTGGTGTGCGTCTTTGTTATCCAGTTTTTTCGGGACCCGACGCGGACCGTGCCGGTTTCGCCAACGGCGATCCTGGCCCCGGCGGACGGCCGGGTGATCGTGCTGGATGAGGTGGAAGATCCTTACCTCAAACGCCCATCCAAGCGCATCAGCATTTTCATGAACGTTTTCAATGTCCATTCGAACAAGAGTCCGGTCGAAGGCAAGATCATGGAGTGCTGGTATAACAAGGGAAAGTTTTTTAACGCCGCCCTGGACAAGGCTTCGCGGGACAACGAGCGCAACGCCCTGTGGATACGCACGGACGCGGGGCAGGATGTGGTGGTGGTTCAGGTTGCCGGTCTGATTGCACGGCGTATACTCTGTTATGTGCAGTCGGGCGAGCGCATTGCGCAAGGCCAGCGTTACGGGTTTATCCGCTTCGGCTCGCGCCTGGATGTTTATCTGCCGACCACGGCGCAGTTTCAGGTGTCGTTGGGCGACAAGGTTCACGCCACCACGGACGTTATCGCCCGTCTGGCACAGTGAGGCATGACACAAACGCATGGAACACCCTGAAGAAAAACCGGTGAACGAAGAAATCCGCAGACGTCGGGGGATTTACATCCTGCCGAGCCTGTTTACCACGGCCAGTCTGTTCGCCGGCTTCTACGCCATCGTGCAGGCCATGAATGGCAACTTCGAGTATGCTCCGCTCGCCATCTTCATTGCCATGATCCTGGATGCACTCGACGGCCGCGTGGCGCGCCTGACTCATACCGAAAGTGATTTTGGCGCTCAGTATGACAGCCTGGTGGACATGGTCTCGTTCGGGCTGGCGCCGTCACTCATCATGTACGAGTGGGCCTTGTCCGGCATGGGCAAGCTCGGCTGGTTGGCGGCCTTCATCTACACAGCCGGTGCCGGCCTGCGTCTGGCGCGGTTCAATGTCCAGGTAGGCATCGCTGACAAGCGCTATTTTCGCGGCTTGCCGAGTCCGGCGGCAGCGGCTCTGGTCATCGGGCTGATCTGGGTGCTGCACAGCGCTGGTGTGCCGGGGAAGGAAATCAGCATTCTGGCGCTGCTGGTAACCGTGACTGCCGGGGTCTTGATGGTAAGCAATATCCGTTATCGCAGCTTCAAGGATCTCGATCTGCGTGGCCGGGTGCCGTTTATGACGATTCTGGCGGTGCCGCTGCTGTTCGTGCTGATCTTTCTGGATCCGCCGCAGGTCCTGTTCCTGACTTTCCTGGGATATGGGCTTTCCGGTCCGCTCGCGGTGGTTTTCCGTTCGTTGCGCGGTACCGAGGGCAAGCATACCGAGAAGCATCACCGGCTGTAGCGATGGTAGTGATGCCGGGGCGGGCCGGGTTTCCATTTTCCCGGAATTGATTTAAGCTTTATTCATGCAACGCTGTTTCCACAACCATTTCGACTCCATGTGCTCCCGGACCACCGGCGAGACGGCTTGCCTTCGCTCCCTGCTTGCGGCCCGACTGCTGCTGCGCCGCTAGGCGCTACCATCCCCCATTCCTGGCGAGGAATTAATAATACGCAACAAAACCAAAATTCAATTTCGCATGACATGATGCATGTCTCGTGCGAGTGGTTAAGTTAATACAAAAGAGAGAACGATGAGCGACCAATTAATTATTTTTGATACGACGTTGCGCGACGGGGAACAAAGCCCCGGCGCCTCCATGACGCGCGAGGAAAAGGTGCGTATTGCCAAGGTGCTGGAACGCATGCGCGTGGACATCATTGAAGCCGGGTTCCCGGCCGCCAGCCCCGGCGATTTTGAGTCGGTGAAGGCGGTGGCCGAGGCAGTGACCGAGAGTACGGTATGCGGG
>CAYIQV010000190.1:0-1850 GCA_964365635.1 uncultured Acidiferrobacteraceae bacterium | reverse complement strand
AACAGCGCCCGCATCCACACCTTCATTGCCACGAGCCCGATCCACATGCAGCACAAGTTGCGCATGACGCCGGAGCAGGTGCTAGAGCGTGCGGTGTCCATGGTCAAGCACGCGCGCCAATACACGGACGACGTGGAATTCTCGGCAGAAGACGCAGTCCGTTCCGACATGGATTTTTTATGCCGCGTGTTCGAGGCGGCGATCGCTGCCGGCGCCAGAACCGTCAATGTGCCCGATACCGTTGGCTACAGCATTCCCCATGTCTGGGGCGAGCGTATCAAAACCCTGATCGAACGCGTGCCGAACGCGGGCAAGGCGGTCTGGTCGACGCATTGTCACAACGACCTTGGGTTGGCGGTGGCCAATTCGCTTTCGGCGGTGCTGAACGGCGCGCGTCAGGTGGAATGCACCATCAATGGGCTGGGTGAGCGTGCCGGCAATGCCTCCTTGGAGGAGGTGGTCATGGCGGTGCGCACGCGGCGCGATATCTTCACCTGCGATACGCGTATCGATGCGACCCAGATCGTTCCCGCGAGCCGTCTGGTATCCAGCATCACCGGTTTTCCGGTGCAACCCAATAAGGCTATCGTGGGGGCCAATGCCTTCGCGCACGAGTCCGGTATTCACCAGGATGGCGTCATCAAGAAGCGCGAGACCTACGAAATCATGCGCGCCGAGGACGTGGGTTGGGCAGCGAACCGCATTGTGCTCGGCAAACATTCCGGACGTAACGCCTTCCGCCAGCGTTTGAAGGAACTCAATATTGATTTCAAATCCGAGGGCGAGCTCAATTCAGCGTTTGAGCGTTTCAAGGACCTGGCCGACAAAAAACACGAGATCTTCGATGAGGATATCCAGTCGCTGGTGACGGAAGCGGACATCGAACAGGAAAACGAGCATTACCACCTGGTGTCGCTGAAGGTCTGTTCGCAGACGGGCGAGATTCCCCACGCCAACGTGACGCTGGCCGTGAATGGATCGGAACGCCAATCAGCCGCCGATGGCGGTGGCCCGGTGGACGCCGCGTTCAAGGCTATCGACAGCATCGTGGGCAGCGGCGGGCAGTTGTTGTTGTATTCAGTCAACAACATTACTTCCGGAACGGATTCTCAGGGAGAAGTGACCGTGCGGCTGGAGAAGGGCGGACGCATCGTCAACGGTCACGGAGCCGATACGGACATCGTAATCGCTTCCGCCAAGGCCTATATCAACGCGCTGAACAAGCTGATCTTGCCGACGGAACGAACCCATCCGCAGGTGGGCCAGCCGATATGATGCTGACCGGGGCGCCGAACAGGCGCCCCTTTTTTTAACCGGATATTTTGTGATGAACGATAAAAAATCTTATTTCCTGCTGTGGCTGCTGGCTTGGTTCGCCGGGATTCCCCATGTGGGGTTGGCGCAGAACACCGACAAGGTAAAAGCGCCGTTGCTCGAAGTCGCGGATGGGTGGCAATATCGTGTGGCCGCCACGGGTCTTCCCGGCATCGATAATCTGGTGCTGGACGAAGATGGCATGCTGTACGCCACGCAGGAACTTCCGAACGGCGCTGGCAAGGTAATTCGGCTTGAGCGTGGTACGAAGAAGATAGTGGTTTCCGGGCTGAATCGTGCGGATGGCCTGTTGCTGAGTGGGAAGTTTTTGTATATCACGGAAGAGGTCAATGACGGCCGCGTTATCGAATTCGATTTGACCACGAAAAAACAACGCGTACTGGCCACGCTCAATCACCCGGAAGGTGTCGAACTGCTGCCCGACGGCGATTTGGTGGTCGCGGAAGACCATATGAATGGCCATCCGCTGCGAGCCATGGAAGGTGCGAAGCACCGAGGCGAGTAGTACGAGGTAG
>CAYIQV010000189.1:0-4009 GCA_964365635.1 uncultured Acidiferrobacteraceae bacterium | reverse complement strand
CGGCCTGGCCGGCCGCTTGCGCTACCAGACTTTCCACTTCCTTGAGGTTGGCCCGCTTCATGGGCTTGCCGTCCACAGGGCTTAACGGGGTTTCACGCCCGTTGCGGCGATCGAATATGCACAGCTCGACGGCGATCTCGTCCGCCGTAAAACGGTAGGCGGGAAATGTCTCGTGGCGGTCTCCGCCAAAACGCAGGCGCCGGTCCGACTGTTCGTAGGGAATATGATGTTCGTCGAGCCAGAAGCCAACTTCCTCCGGCGAGTCGGCGGTGATGTGCAGCTGGATTTCCGTCGCTGCCGTTACCGCCCCACTCAAGACGGAACCCACCAGGCGGGGATCGAATTTCGCCAGAAAATGCATGCCCTCGGCGGCCAGTTGCCGCAGACTCTGGAGGTTTTGTGACAATTGCCCGGAGTGGAAAAGCTGCAGATACAGTTGCAGCGCGTTGTGCACCTCGTCATTGCCGGGCAGGTGTTTGGATTCGGGGACACCGAGCCGGTCGGCCGCCTTGCGCTTGGCCGCATGGAAGTCACTGACCCCTTCCTCCGCCATGATGCGGGCCGCGGCTTCCGCAATGTGCTGTCGTATCTGATCGGTGTCCGCCGGATGGGATTTGGCCCGACGGCCGCTTTCAGAATTCCCGAAGCGGGATCTGGTTCGATTAGAAAAGTTTCTCACGGACGTTATCCGGAATATTGCCGGGCGCGGGTGGTTTGGGGACGGTTCCGTCTTCGCCGGGCGTGTCGGACGTTGCGGTGGTCCCGCTTTCAGTGCCTTTGACAAAAAATTCTTCCATGGCCTCCGGGTCGTCCGCCGTCGTCAGCTTGCCGGTCTCGCTGTTAATGGTTGCGCGAATCACGTTCTCCGGTGGCAGCAGGGGTTTTTCCGGAGTTCCGCTCAGGGCGACGCGCATGTAATCGATCCAGATGGGCAGCGCCGCGCGCCCACCCGTCTCGCTACGACCCAACGTGGCGGGCTGATCGAAACCAACCCAAGCCGTGGTGACAACGTCCTGATTAAATCCGGAGAACCAGGCATCGCGGTATTCATTGGTGGTGCCGGTTTTCCCCGCCAGATCTTTGCGCCCCAGCACCAGCGCGCCTTTGCCCGTGCCTTCGCGAATGACGTCTTGCAGGATGCTGGTCATGAGGAAGGCAAGCTCCGGACTGAGTGTGCGCGGGGCCGTGTGCGGAGCAAGATCCTTTTTGTCACTGGCCTTGCCCGGGATTGTCGCGATGATGGACGCCGCCGCAGGCTTAACGGTATTTGCCTTCTTTGTTGAGTCGGTGGCCGCACAGTCGCGGCAGGCGATCAGGGGGTTGGCCTGCTCCAGAATCTTGTGTTCGGAGTCTTCGATGCGGGTGATGAAGTACGGCTGGATCCGGGAACCCCCGTTCGCGAACACCGCAAAGGCGCTCACCATCTGCATTGGGGTGGCCGAGGTCGTGCCGAGGGCGAGGGACAGGTTGCGCGGCAGCTTGTCCGGCTCAAATCCGAAATGCGTCGCCAGGTAGTCGACGGCATAGGAGACACCGATCGCACGCAACAGCCGCACCGAGACGAGGTTCAGCGATTGTGTCAGCGCCTTTCTTAAGCGTGTCGGTCCGTAGAATTTGCGGCTGTAATCTTCAGGCCGCCACTCGTCTTCCAGCGTGGCGTCCTCGATTACGATCGGCGCGCCGCTGATGGTGCTGGCGGCGGTGAAACCCTTGTCGAGCGCCGCCGTGTAGATGAAGGGTTTGATACTTGAACCGGGCTGACGTTCGGCCTGCAGCACGCGGTTGAAGCTGCTTTGGGTAAAATCGAATCCGCCCGTCAGGGCGAGCACGGCACCGTCCGCGGGGCGCAGGGAAACGAGGGCGCCGGCTACTTCCGGAATTTGCGCCAGCCGCCAATCACCGATTTCCAGTTTGGTCTCAGGGTCGTCGATGGGTTCGAGGTAAACGATGTCACCCAGCTTGAGCACATCACCGGTTTTACTGGGTGCATTTCCGATCGTATTCTCGTCAATATAAGGGCGCGCCCAGGATAGTCCGCCTAAACTGATTTCGGCCATGGAACCGTCCTGGGTGTAAACCTGAGCGGATTTTTCCTCAACCTGGAGCACCACGCCGGGCAGCAGATCGCCCACCGCCCGGTAATCCTTGAGTGCGTCGTCCAGATGTTCCCTGTCCGGCTCGCCCCGGATTTTCACGTGACCGGCCGGCCCACGATAGCCATGGCGATGTTCGTATTCGATCAATCCCTTGCGCAACGCCTGGTTCGCGGCTTGCTGATATTTGGCGTTGATCGTGGTGTATATGTGAAATCCGCCCGCATAGGTTTTTTCGTCATAGGCCGAAATCATGTACTGGCGCACCATCTCCGCGATATTCGGTGCTTCGACGTCGAATTTAAACGCGTGCCGAGATGCGGTCAGTGGCGCTGCCAGCGCTTCGTTCAAGGCAGGCTCATCGATGAAACCCAGCTTGAACATATGATTCAGAACGTAGTTACGCCGCTCCATGGCGTTGTCAGGGTTGGTCAGCGGGTTATCGCGTGAAGGCGCCTTGGGCAGGCCGGCCAGCATGGCCATTTCCTGGACGGTCAGTTCCTTGAGCTCTTTGCCGTAGTAAACCTGGGCGGCGGCAGCGAAGCCGTAAGCGCGATGGCCAAGAAAGATCTTATTGAAATAAAGCTCCAGGATTTCCTTTTTACTCAGCTCGCGTTCGAGTTTGAAAGCCAGAAGGATTTCCTTGAGTTTGCGGGTATAGGTTTTTTCCGGGCTCAGAAAATAATTGCGCGCCACCTGCATGGTGATGGTGCTCGCGCCCTGCCCCGAACTTTTGGTGCGCAAGTTGAACCAGGCGGCGCGCAGTATTCCAAGGAAATCGACACCGTGGTGGTAGTAAAAAGCATGGTCTTCGGCCGCCAGCACCGCCTTGATCAGCAGATCCGGGGTAGCGTCAATTTTGACCGGAATACGTTTTTCCTCGCCAAATTCGGCGATCAGCTGCCCATCCACGGTATACACCCGCATGGGGACTTTCAGGTGGGTCTCGGACAAATCGTCCACGGAAGGCAGGGTCGGGGTAAGCAGCATGGCCACCAGCGCCATCAGGATGACCCCGGCGGCCAGCAGTCCGGACAGGCCTATGAGGACAAGTTGCCAGGGCTTGTGTGGCAGGTTGGGACCGGTAAATCTGGAGAAAAAACTCCCGGAATCGCTCATAGGTATCAGAAATATATAGGTTTCTTAGGACGTTTTGAGTCCAAGGCGGCCGCCAGTATAAACCAAAAGCCCAAGGGCCAAACCTCTATTTGTCATTTCTGTCTGGCATGGACTATATTTGATTTTAGTATTTAATCCTTCTTTGATGTATCAATCATAACTAATGGAATTTTAATAGGAAATTAAGTGCAAGGACTGTCCGCGTTATTCGCCAAAAAGAAGCCGCCACTGATTGGGATTGATATCAGCTCTTCCGCCGTCAAGGTGCTGGAACTGAGCAAGACCGGTGAGCATTTTCGTGTGGAGCGTTATGCGGTGGAACCGTTGCCGCAGAATGCCGTGGTCGAACACGCGATCACCGAGGTCGAACAGGTAGCACAGGCGGTGGAACGCGCCATCAAGAAATCGGGAACCCGCTGCAAGCATGCCGTGGTCGCCATTCCGGCGGCGCACGTCATCAGCAAGACCATCAAGATGGCAGCGAATTTGACCGACCAGGACCGGCAGACGCAGGTGGAGATGGAGGCGGATCATTACATTCCCTATCCCCTGAATGAAATTAATCTCGATTTTCAGGTTTTGGGCCCTTCGGAAAACAGCCCGGAAGAAGTAGATGTGCTGTTGGCCGCCTGTCGCAAGGAGATCGTGGACGATTATCTTGCCGTGATCCAGCGACCGGGCCTGTTACCGACGGTTGTCGATGTCGAAACCTACGCCATGGAAAACGCCTTCTCGTTGATATCGGCGCATATGCCGGGCGGCGGTATGGAAAAGACCGCGGCCATCCTCGATATCGG
>CAYIQV010000188.1:0-4068 GCA_964365635.1 uncultured Acidiferrobacteraceae bacterium | reverse complement strand
AAGCCGGCGTGCGCAGCGGCATCCGCGATGGCGCGCGCGAGATCGCGCAGCTCGCGCACGCCTTCGACGACATGGCGGAAACCATCGAACGCCGCGACACCGATCTCAGACACTCCGCGCTCATACTCAAGGAAAGCGAGGAGCGTTTCCGGACTCTGGTCGAAACCACGAGCGACTGGATATGGGAGGTGGATGCGCATGGCGTGTACACCTACGCCAGCCCCAAGGTCAAAGAACTTCTGGGATATTTGCCGGAGGAAATCATCGGCAAGACGTCATTCGATTTCATGCCGCCGGACGAGGCGGCGCGGGTCGGCCAGCAGTACGCCGAAATCGTGGCGGCGCAAAGGCCGTTCGAGCGGCTGGAAAACATCAATCTTCACAAGGACGGCCGCCGGGTGATGATCGAAACCAGCGGTGTCCCGATCTTCGACCGCGAGGGCCGGTTCGCGGGCTACCGCGGCATGGACCGCGACGTCACCGAGCGCATCAAGGCCCAGGAAAAACTCCACTACCTCGCCTACTACGACGAACTCACCGGCCTGCCCAATCGCGCGCTGCTGCTCGACCGGTTGAAGCAGACCCTGATCGAGGCCCAGCGCCATCAACGGGTGGTCGCGGTGCTGTATATGGACATAAACCACTTCAAGAACATCAACGACACGCTCGGGATGGAGACGGGCAACCGGCTGATCCGGATGGTGGCCGAGCGCCTTCAGGGCTGTGTGCGGCCCGGAGATACCGTGGCGCGTATGGGCGGGGATGAATTCTGCATCGTGCTGGCGGATCTGGCGCAGGAAAGCGACGTGGCCGAGATCATCCAGAAAATCCTGGTCAGCTTCTCCGCTCCACACCGGCTGGCGGAACGGGAGCTGAGTCTTTCGGTCACCATCGGAATCAGCCTGTTCCCGCGGGACGCCACGGAGCCGGAGACGCTGCTCAAAAACGCGGACATCGCCATGTACCGCGCCAAGGAGCACGATGACGGCTACCAATACTACTCGCCCGACATGACGGCGAGCGCCACCGAACGCCTGACGCTTGAAAACGATCTGCGGCACGCGCTCGAGCAACACGAGCTTTTTCTGCACTACCAACCGCAGGTGAATCTGCGCACCGGTGCCATCACCGGGGTCGAGGCCCTGCTGCGCTGGCGGCATCCAAAACTCGGCATGGTGTCACCGGCGAAGTTCATTCCGCTGGCCGAGGACACGCACCTGATCCTGCCCATCGGTGAATGGGTGCTGCGTGAGGCCTGTGCCCAGGCCCGCGCCTGGCAAGACGCGGGGTTGCCGCCGCTGCGAATGGGGGTAAACCTTTCGGCGCGCCAATTCCGCCAGCCGGATCTCGCGGGGACCGTGCGGCGCATCCTCGACGAAACCGGACTCGATCCGAACCGCCTCGACATTGAGCTGACGGAGAGCACACTGGTGCAAAGTCCCGAGGCGGTCGCGGAAATCCTCTCCGGGCTGGAGATGCTGGGCATCCAGATCTCGATTGACGATTTCGGCACCGGCTACTCGAGCCTGACCTACCTCAAGCGTCTGCCGATCGACATCCTCAAGATTGACCAGTCCTTCATGCACAGCGTGACGACTGATCCGGACGATGCCTCGATCGTCATTGCCATCATCACCCTGGCGCACGCGCTCGGCATCCAGACCATCGCCGAGGGCGTCGAGACAAAAGAGCAGCTTGAATTTCTGCGCAAGCACGGCTGCGAGGCCATGCAGGGCTATTACTTCAGCAAGCCGCTGCCGGCGGAGAATGTCGCGGTGTTATTGAGAGAAAACCGGTGTCTTGAGCCGGCTAAGGCATGAACCGGCGCAACAGTAATACCGCCACCGCGAGCAGCACCAGCCCGACAGCCATGTTGGCGACGAAGCCGAACTGGGTTTTCCCCTCCAGCAGAAACGGCAGAAAAAAAACCAGCGACACCGGCACCAGCGCGAAAATGTCCTGCGCGAATTGCGTGAGCTGTTCGTTGTTATGCGTCTCCGCGTAGAGCCAGCTCATGGCGAGTATCGACGTGAGCGGCAACGCAATAATCAGGGCGCCCCAAAAGGGATAACGTTTGGCCACCTCCGTGGCCACGCCGATGGCCAGCGCCGAGATCAATACCTTGACGAAAAAAAACGGGCTCACGGTTTTTCGCGCTTCGCCCGCGCCAGATGAATCGCGCGCCCGCTGACGGCCAGCGCCGCTTCGTGCACGGCCTCCGAGAGCGTGGGATGCGCGAACATGGTGAGCGCGATGTCCTCGCTCGAAGCGCCGAAGCTCATGGACAACACCGCTGAAGCCACCAACTCGGAACAGTTCGGGCCGATCAGATGCACGCCGCGCACGCGATCCGTCTGGGCATCGGCCAGAATCTTGATGAAGCCGGCGGATTCACCCATGGCCTTGGCCCGGCCGCTGGCGGCAAAGGGGAAGACACCGACGCGATAGTGTTCGCCCACCTGCTTGAGCGCCTGTTCGGTTTTGCCGACCCAGGCAATTTCGGGCTGGGTGTAAATCACGGACGGCACGAGATCGTAATCCACCGTGGCGGCATGACCGGCGATGCGCTCGGCGGCCATTATCCCTTCCTCCATGCCCTTGTGCGCCAGCATCGGCCCGCGCACCACGTCGCCCACGGCATACACGTTCGGCAAGTTCGTGCCGCCGTGCTCGTCCACATGCACATAGCCCCATTCGTCGAGCAACAGCCCGCTCTCCCGGGCAAACAGGCCTTCGGTATTGGGCCGGCGTCCGACCGCGACGATGAGACGATCCATGCTTTCGGTGCTTTCGCCATCCTTGTCCTGATACCGCACGCTGACAGCGCCCTTTTCCACCCGGGCGTCGAGCACGCGGGCACCCAGGAGAATGTCGAGTCCCTGGGCGGTGTATTGTTTGAGCGCCTCGCGGGCGACCTGCTCATCGGCCATAGGGAGAAATGTTTCCTGGGCCTCGAGCAACACCACCTCCGCGCCCAGCCGCCGCCATACACTCCCGAGCTCAAGCCCGATGACCCCGGCGCCAATCACGCCCAGCCGCCTGGGTACGGCCTTGAACCCCAGCGCGGTTTGCGAGTCCACGATGCGCTCGCCGTCGAACGGGGCGCTCTTCAGGCCCACCGGCGTGGAGCCACTGGCCAGAATGACATGCTCCGCCTGCAACACCTGCGCCGCCTGGCCCGAAACCTCCACGCGGTTCTGCGCCAGCAATTTTCCCCGACCGGGAATCCAGGCGATGTTGTTGGCCTTGAACAACGTGGCGATGCCGCGCGTCAGGTCGGAGACAATCTTGTCCTTGTGCGCCATCATGGTAGCGAGGTCGAGCGAGAGTCCGGAAAATTTAACGCCACGGGCCGCACCGTGATCGCGCGCCATCAGATAAAACTCGGAAGACTCGAGCAGTACCTTGGACGGGATACAGCCGGCATTAAGGCAGGTCCCCCCGAGCGCCGGGGCGTCGGCGACGTCGCGCCAATCGTCCACGCAGGCGGTCTTGAGCCCGAGCTGGGCCGCGCGGATGGCAGCGGTATACCCCGCGGGTCCGGCACCGATGACCACCACATCATAACGTTCCGTCACTATCGGTCTCCTTTGCCTTGCCAGAATGGCATTACACTTCCAGCAGCAGTCGTGATGGGTCTTCGAGCAATTCCTTGATCATCACCAGAAACTGGACCGCGCCGCGGCCGTCGACCAGGCGATGATCGTAGGAGAGCGCGAGATACATCATGGGCCGGATCACGACCTGGCTATTCTCGGCCACCGGCCGTTCCTGGATTTTGTGCATGCCGAGAATGGCGCTCTGCGGCGGATTCAGGATCGGCGTGGACATGAGCGAACCAAAGACACCGCCGTTGGTGATCGTGAAAGTGCCGCCCGTAATCTCCTCGAGCATGAGTTTTCCGGCTTGGCCGCGTTCGCCGAAATCGCGGATGCGCGCTTCGATCTCGGCCATGGTAAGCCGGTCGGCGTCGCGCAGCACCGGCACCACCAGACCGCGGTCGGTGGACACGGCAATCCCGACGTCAAAGAAACCGTGGTAGACCACGTCGTGGCCATCGATCGAGGC
>CAYIQV010000187.1:0-4074 GCA_964365635.1 uncultured Acidiferrobacteraceae bacterium | reverse complement strand
TGGCGGTCACGCGCAGTACCAAGCCGGTCGTTTTCTCATCGTGATACTCGGCGCGGCCCGTGGCCGGTAGTTTCAGCGTCTCGATCCATCGTGCCGTCATGTTGACTGTGGACATCGCTCACCTCCGTCTGTTTGGTACCCCAAGTTGGTACCCCAAGCCCGGTGATGTTTTGACCCAGTGATGTTTTCTCACCTGCCCCGATTTTTTTTCGGGTACCACCGGGGAACCAAATTGCACCGCGCTTACCTGAAATTTGCTGACACGAAGTGAAACAAGTAAAATCAAAATTCGCAAGAGGTGAACGGAAATTTTTACTAAACAAGATTTCAGAAAGTTTCGTAGAGTTGCGCGAATAGCGGCTGTTAATCACCTGGTCGGCGGTTCGAGCCCGTCCCGGGGAGCCATTTAAATCAGCACGTTAGTTATATCGGCCCGACTGGGCCAGAAATAATCACCGGGTCGGCGATTCGATTCCCGCCCGGTGGTTGTTTCCGATGCCTATGGTGGCGCCGTTTAAGAAACTTGAACAACCAGATGACAACGTGAAGTGCATCACAGTCCCACGCCACGCACTTCAAAGACTACTTCATCCTGCACTGTGCCACTGGCGTCCACGAGCGCAAGTCGATGGTGCCCGCTCGAGAGCTTCCAACCGTCATCAGAATCAAAGACGGTCCCGTCCAGTTGCCAGTGCAAACTGGCATTCTCCGGTGTCATTTCGAAAAACACCCGTTGTACCCCCGAAGGCATGTCCGGGTCGAGCGCGAGGATGGTACCGCGCCCGGGATAAGTGATACGGGCAAGCCGGACGTCGGAATTGTCCTGAAGCCGCACCTCTGACAGCTCGGTGCCACGCACGAACCACTCGCGCCGCTCATTCTCGATCTCCGGGAAAAATTTTACATTGGATGCGACCACACCCGTCGGTGGCGCCGGCGGTCGCGCCGGACGATTCTGGTGCAGGTAGCGCATGATCTCGTGCCATATTGGCGCAGCGCCGGTGACGCCGGAAACATCCTGCATCGACCCGCCATCGAAGTTACCGACCCAGACCCCGACCGTGAAGCGATCGGAATAACCGACACACCAGTTATCGCGCATGTCCTTGCTGGTGCCGGTCTTGACCGCGCTCCAGAACGGAGTCGCGAGGACGTTCTCCAGCCCGAAGGTAAGACTGCGGGCGGAACGATCGGCCAGAATGTCGGTAACGATGAAAGCAGCCTTGCGGTCGAGGATGCGTACCGAGCGGGATTTTCCGCGCGGTGTGAGCGTGAGCCAGGAGTACACGCCATTATTGGCGAGCGTGCGGTAGGCATTCACCAGTTGCCACAGGCTCACTTCGCCTGAGCCGAGCGCAAGCGAATAGCCATAGTAATTTCCGTCTTCGGTCAGATCTTCAAATCCCAAGCGCCGCAGGCGTCGCACAAAACCATCGGCCCCGACCAGCATGAGCGTGCGCACCGCTGGCACGTTGAGCGAGCTCGCGAGGCTTGTGCGCAACGTCACAAGTCCCTTGAAATCCTTGTCGTAATCCTGTGGCACGTATAGACCTGTCGGGGTAACCAGATTGATAGGCGAATCATCCAGCACCGAGGCCGCAGTAAGCAGATGCTGCTCGATGGCCATCTCGAACAGGAACGGCTTGAGCGTCGACCCAGCCTGACGCAACGCGATGACTCCGTCGACAAAGCTGCCTCCCCGGTTGCCGACGTAGGCCAGCACCTCGCCACTTACGTTATCGACCACCAGAATGGCGCCATCGCTCACGCGCTGATCGCCGAGCGCCGCGAGTTGTTGCAAGAGTGCTTGTCGTACAAATCGCTGCAGCCGGGCGTCGAGTGTTGTTGCCACACGCGCCATGCCTGGCTTGAGCATCTCGCGAGCCACCTGTGGTGCATCCGCTACCTCCGGACGGATACGAAACGGGCCAAGGAGACGCTCACGGGTAAGTTGCGTAACGGCTTCGCACGCAACCGGCGTCTTCAAGCTTTCGCCCAGGGCGCAGGCGCGCGCGGCGACTGTCTCGGGAGAGCTATTTGGCGAACGCAATAAGGCCGCCAAGATCAGTGCTTCGCGTGTATCGATGCCACTCGGCTGCTTGTCAAACAAGCCGCGCGCGGCCGCGGCAACGCCACGCAACTCACCTCGGAAATCGACAAGGTTGAGATAGGCCTCGAGCAACTGCCCCTTGGTCCAGGTTTGCTCAAGCTCACGCGCGGCCTGTACCTGGCGCCATTTCTGACCAAGGTTGCGGCGCGTGCCATCCGGCTGGAGCGTGGGGTCGAGCATCGCGGCAAGCTGCATGGTGATCGTGCTGGCACCGCGCGGGTTACCGCCGCGCAACAGTGAGAACGCCGAGGTGGTCAGCGCGCGCCAATCCACTCCGCCGTGATCATAGAAGCGCCGGTCTTCCGCCTGTACAACCGCCTGCCTGAGGGCTGGTGAAATGTCATCGAGCGCAAGCCATTCGAGCTGCCTGATCTTGGCATTCACTCGCAACTCATGGATAAGCTCGCCGTGACGGTCAAACAGCTGGGCGTCTGAGCGGCTGTGTGCCTGCTTTACGTGCGCGAAATCAGGCAATACCGCGGCCGCTGGCGTGGCCAGCAACAGCAATAATCCAAAAACGGCGCAGCGACGCATGGTGGCTACCTAAGGCTTGACCTCCAACGTTCCGTTCGGGATTTCACCGAACATCTCGGGCGCGTACAGGGCCTCGACGCGTGTCTCCGGCAACCGGAACGCGCCACCATTGTTCAAGCGAACCGTGTACTCAACCGTCCAGTTGCCGCGTGGCACGAACTCGTAATATGCGCGGAACGAATCGAACGTACGCTCCTCGAACGCCGGCCAGACCCAGCCTTGGCGCTTCTCGCCGCTCGTGAGGATTTGAGAGTCGCGTCCAAGCCCGGTGCCGAGGATCGACGCCCCCGACGGTATCGGGTCATGCACGACGACCCAGGTCATGTCCGATTGTGCCTCGATATCGAGCCGAACACGGTAGACATCGCCACGGCTCCAGTTGCCTTTCTCCTTTTGCTCTACCGGAACAACGGTACGCCTGACCTTGTAGCCGGTCGAGAACGGCTGCTTGAGTGGAATCGCCGCAAGGCTCTGCACGGTCAGCCACGGCTTGCCTGAACCCGCATGGCTGACATCAAGTGTTGCCTGGCCTATGGGCCAGTTGAATCCGAGCGTGCCACCTTTCGGTTGGTCATTCCATTTCAGTTCCAGCTTCGTCCTCGCCAACTCAGCGCGTGAAACACCGTCAACCGGCACGGCCTCGAAGGTGTTCGAGAATTTTTCCATCGCCAGCACCCCCCAGGCATTCGCCACGGTCGTGTTCCAGCGCCCCCGAAGCTGACGCCCGAGCGCACCGCGCACCAATCGCGGAATATCCTCACGCCACTCAGGGCTGTCGAGCAGCGCGAGCACGGCCCGGTTAGCGTTGGCATCGACCGAGCACATGAGCCACCACAACACATCCGAGCGTTCGGTCGAGAAGCCCATCGTCGTACCCTGGAAATTGAGGCGCGAGCGCAGGATCTGCTCGGCCTCGGTACGACGCTGATCGCGCTCTGCGAGTTTGTCCGAGCGCTTCAGGATATCGAGCCAATCGAGCAACCCCGAGGTCGGCCACAAGTTCGGCTCAAGTGTAATCGAGCCGATGAGTGCGGGCTCGATGCCACCGTGCACGCGCGCCAGCCCGTTGAGTGCGGAGAGCTTACGCAGCGTGAGATCCGCCGTCGGTAGTGCCGAGTGGCGAATCACCCGCCCCTGCACGAAACCGGTGAGCCCCTTCGCCATGCGATCGCGCGTGGCTTGCGGAATCTCCCACCCAGCCTCGTCAGCGATGATGAGCAGGTAGCTCGTCAGCGTGTCGCTGCCCTCGTACATCATCGGGAAATACTTGACCAGGCCATCGCGATCGAGGTACGAAGGCAGCGCGTTCATCAGCGCCTTCCAGCGTTCCGCATCGCGTAGCGCGACCGCCTGAGAGGCGCGCTGTTCAAGACAGGTGTATGGATAAGCCTCCATGTATTCGCGTACGCCGGTAAGCTCATCGCCCAGAC
>CAYIQV010000186.1:0-4093 GCA_964365635.1 uncultured Acidiferrobacteraceae bacterium | reverse complement strand
GTGTCCTATGATGAACCGTTCGCGCGCCTGCTCACCCAAGGCATGGTGCTGAACGAGATTTTTTTCCGCAAGCCAGCGCCCGCCATGGATGGCGGAAGTGCCGGAAACGCAGGAGCAGATTTCCGGCCCAGTGGTCGCATCCAGTATTTCAACCCGGCCGACGTCGAACTCAAACTCGACGACAAGGGCCAACGCATCGGCGCGGTGCTCAAGAGCGACGGCCAGTCGGTAGAGTCCGGTGGCATCGGCACCATGTCGAAGTCAAAGAACAATGGCATCGACCCGCAGGCCCTGATCGAGCAATACGGCGCCGATACCGCGCGTCTGTTCACGATGTTTGCCGCGCCACCAGAAATGACACTCGAATGGTCGGACGAGGGCGTCGCTGGCGCGTTTCGATTCCTCAAGCGCCTGTGGAAGCTGGTGGCGGATCATGCGAGCAAGCCACCCCCTGCGAAGTGCGATTTCACGAACCTGTCGCCGACGCTGCGCGATTTGCGGCGCCAGGTGCACCAGACGCTGGCCAAGGTCACCGACGACATCGGCCGCCGCCACACTTTTAATACCGCTATCGCGGCGGTGATGGAGCTCGCGAACGCGCTCGGCAAGGTTGAAGATGGATCCGATGCGGCGCGTGCCGTGCGTCAGGAAGCGCTGGAATTTATGACCCTTATGCTGTCACCCATTGTGCCGCATATTACGCATACGCTTTGGCTCGGGCTTGGCCACCAGGGAGCCGTGGTGGATGTGCGCTGGCCGATAGTGGATACCGCTGCACTGAAGCAGGACAGTCTGGAGATCGTGGTGCAGGTCAACGGCAAATTGCGCGGACGCGTGTCCGTACCGGTGCAAGCGACGGATGACACGGTGCGTGAGGTTGCGCTGGCCGATGAGGCCGTGGCCCGGTACGTGACAGGTAAAGAGGTAAAGAAGGTTATTATTGTGAAAGGGAAACTCGTGAATATCGTGGTGGCAGGATGAGGATGAAAGTGAAAAGTAAAAAGTTAAGAGTGGAAGGCGGACAAGTGCGAGCTCGCACTTCCTTCCTGCTGCTTGCACTTTTTGCTCTACACGTTTCACTGCTTTTATCCGCATGCGGCTTTCATCTGCGTGGTGCCGGCAAGGCAGAACTCCCGGCCACATTGTCGACATTGCGCGTGGCGGTTGAAGGAAGTCAGGCGGCGAACGATCCGCTGCTCGCGGCGATGAAAACCGCATTACGGACTCAGGCCGGGGTTACCTTGGTGGATTCCGTTGAGGCTCCCCTGTTGCTGCTCTTCGGTGAACATTCCGATAGCCAGGTGCTTTCCGTGGGCACGACCGGCAAGGCGGATGAATACTTGCTCAAGTACGAGGTGAGTTTCCGGCTGGTGGGCGTGGACGGCAAGACGCTGGCGGAAGCGCAGACGGTTAAATTGCAACGCGACCACGCTTTCGACCGGTTTAACGTGATCGCCAAGGAAAGGGAAGAGGCCGACCTTCGGCGTGGCATGCAGCGTGATGCGGTGCAACAGATTCTGCGGCGGCTCGCGCGCATCACCCTCAAGCCATCCGAACCCGCCGCCAATGCAAATCAGCGCTGATCAGCTTGGCAACAACCTGAAGCGCGGCCTCGCGCCGCTCTATCTCATCTACGGCGATGAGCCACTGCTCGTCGATGAGGCCTGTCGCGCTATTCACAGTGTCGCGCAGGCGGCGGGTTATCAGGATCGTCAGATCATGACGGTAGAGGCGGGCTTCGATTGGGATGGCCTGTTCGTCTCGACACAATCGCTCTCGCTTTTTTCCGAACACCGCCTTGTCGAACTGCGTCTGCCTACGGGCAAGCCGGGTGAGGCCGGGACCAAAATCCTGATGGAAATCGCCGCGCGCCCACCGGCGGACACGGTCTTCATTGTGCGCACCGGCAAGCTCGAAAAACAAACGCGGGAAGCCAAGTGGGTCAAGGCGCTCGAAGGCGCTGGCGTGGTGGTGGCGATTTATCCGCTGGAGGCCACGCAGCTGCCGGCGTGGGCCACGCGCCGCATGCAGGAGCGCGGCCTCACGCCCGGTCCCGGTGTGGCGGATTTACTGGCCAACCTGATGGAGGGCAACCTGCTGGCTTTGGCGCAGGAAATCGACAAGCTCGTCATGCTTTTTGGCAAGCGCGCCGTGTCCCTGGATGACATCGAGGGGAATCTCAGCGACAATGCCCGCTTCAACGTTTTTGCCCTGGCGGATGCCAGCCTGCGCGGCCAGCCCGCAGCCACCCTGCGGATACTTGGCAGTCTGCGTGCCGAGGGTGTGGAGCCGGTCCTGATTCTGTGGGCCTTGACCCGTGAAACCCGCGAACTGGCACAGATGGCGGCGTTAGTTGCCTCCGGCCAGCCGGTGACGCGGGTGCTCGAAACCCGCCATGTATGGGCCAAACGCAAGCCGCTCATCGGTCAGGCCCTGAAACGCAGCTGCCCGGGTGACTGGCTGGATTTGCTGGCACGCGCGGCACGCACGGACCGGGTGATCAAGGGTCGGCGGGCCGGCGATGCCTGGCATGAGCTGGAGTGTCTGGCTCTGGGCATGGGCGGACTTAAGATGAATACTTGCGAGACGTAAGTTCAGATTGAACCTATGAAGACAGCATTCCAACCGATGTCAGGATCGGATATCAAACTCTACATGCAGGATGTCGGGCAGCGCGCCCGCGTGGCCGCGCGCGTCATGGCGCGCGCCGAGACCGCGCCCAAGGATGCGGCGCTGCTGGCCATGGCCGTTGAGATTGAACGCAACACGGATGCACTGGTCGCGGCCAACAAGAAGGATCTCGATGCTGGCAAGAGTCAGGGACTCGATGCCGCCATGCTCGATCGGCTGGAACTGAATCCGGCGCGTATCAAGTCCATGGCCGACGGGCTGCGCCAGATCGCCACGCTTCCGGACCCCGTGGGCGAGATTACCGATCTTAATTACCGTCCTTCCGGCATCCAGGTCGGACGCATGCGCGTGCCGCTGGGTGTCATCGGCATTATTTATGAATCGCGGCCGAACGTGACCGCCGATGCGGCCGGTCTGTGTCTCAAGTCTGGCAACGCCGCCATCCTGCGCGGTGGCAGCGAGGCGATTCATTCCAACAAGGCCATCGCCGCCTGCATCCAGTCGGGATTGAAGCAGGCAGGCCTGCCGGAGGACGCGGTACAGGTGGTCGAGACCACCGATCGCGCCGCCGTCGGTGAACTCATCACGATGAAGGAATATGTGGACGTGATCGTGCCGCGCGGCGGCAAGTCGCTCATCGAACGCATCAGCGGCGAGGCGACGATCCCGGTGATCAAACACCTGCATGGTGTGTGTCACGTGTATATCGACGACAAGGCCGACCTGGACAAGGCGGTCAAGGTTTCCTTCAATGCCAAGACCCAGCGCTATGGCACCTGCAACACCATGGAGACGCTGCTCGTGGCCCGCGGCATGGCCGAAAAAGTGCTGCCGGTGCTCGGCAAGATGTATCAGGAGAAGGGTGTCGAGCTGCGCGGCTGCGCGGCCACGCAGAAGATCTTGCCGGGCATCAAGGCCGCGACCGAAGAAGACTGGCACACGGAGTATCTCGCCCCGATCCTGTCGATCCGCGTGCTGGAGAACGTGGAGCAGGCAATCGATCACATTGCCAAGTACGGCTCGGCCCACACCGACAGCATCGTGACCGAAGATATCACCCGCGCGCGCCGTTTCCTGCGCGAGGTCGATTCGAGCTCGGTCATGGTCAATGCCTCGACGCGTTTTGCCGACGGTTTCGAGTACGGCCTCGGCGCCGAGATCGGCATCTCGACCGATAAATTGCACGCCCGGGGCCCGGTCGGGCTCGAAGGACTCACGTCCGTGAAGTTCATCGTGCTCGGCGACGGGCACATCAGGAAATAGACGAGCAGCAAGTAACAAGAACGGATTTTACTTGTTGTTCAGGCCTCTAACAAAACGGAATAGACAGGATTAACGGGATTTTTCAGGATTCACACGATACTGCAGTGCAGGCAGGATTAAGAATTTTAGAGACAAGAAATCTTGTTAATCCTGTGAATCCTGTCTGATCTTTTCTTTTTGTTAGGGGTTATTAATACAT
>CAYIQV010000185.1:0-4116 GCA_964365635.1 uncultured Acidiferrobacteraceae bacterium | reverse complement strand
GGAGAAGGAACCTGAAGTATGCGGCGGTGCGCACTATTTACCGCACGGCTCAGTAGCTTATCACCTCCGTGCTTTCACGCCCTTTGCTCGTCTGGCTCCCGTCACGAGAAGCGCCACGCCGAGCAGTGCCAGCACCGCCTGCACGATCGAGAATATCCCCTCGACCCGGATATAAAACTGTTGCCAGTCGATCAACGTGCTGAGCGGATTGTATGCCAGCGAAAATAGCCAGATGTCGAGAGCCCACCGCGGTCCGCCCGTGCAGCAGGCCGCAATTTGCACGTAAGTCGCCACGAAAGCCAGCAGCGCCATTCCTGGCAGCAGCAAAACAAGACGCCGAAGCGTCGCGCCGCGGGCGCCGGAACGCAGGATAATGGCGGTGAAGATCGAAACCGCCAAGTAAACCGCCAGGGGAACGGGATAGAAAAAAAGCCTCCATGTCAGCATCCCATTGGCGGGTTCGCTGTGCGCGATCACCATCAGCGGCTGTTGAATAAGGATCTGTATGGCTGCTCCCGGGTTGGACGCCCATAGGATCTTGAGCAGCGGCCACTGCTCCATGAACGACGTTGTGATCTGGTTAGGTACCCCGCCGACGAAAGCGGCCAGGAATCCGATCGGCGCGACCAGCAGGCCAAACAGGATTGCAGGACAGAACATCGTGGCGCGCACAAGCGCCGGTGCGATCTTCATGTTCATACAGGAATTTACGGCAGACTTGGAAAACGTGCAGTGTGCATGCAAGAAGCACCCTGCCGAAAACTCCGCCAGGGGAAAACCTGCGTGTGGATCGGTCCCACTACCCCGCCGCCACGCGGTTACGTCCCGCCCGTTTCGCGGCATAGAGCATCTTGTCCGCCCGCGACGACACGGAATACAGAACACTCCGGCTGTCCATCTTTCCATCCCCCGCTTCCGTCTGGGCGACCCCGAAACTGGCGGTCATGCGTATCTGCTGACCCTCGCATGTCAACGACGTGGACTCGAGCATGGCCCGGATTTTTTCCGCCATCGTCAAGCCGCCATCGAAATCTCCCGATACCAATATCATAAATTCCTCGCCGCCCGTGCGGAAAACAAAATCGCTGATGCGCGTACAATCCTTCAGGACTCCGGCAAAGTGCGCCAGGGCCCGGTCGCCCACCTGATGCCCGTACCGGTCGTTGACTTCCTTGAACCTGTCCACATCGGCAAGGATGACGGTCAGTGTCTTGCCCTGCCGCCGCGCCTCGGAATGGAGTTTCGGGAACACCTCGTAGAGATAATGACGATTGTAGAGACCCGTCAGCGCGTCCGTGGTCGCGATTCGCTCCAGTTGTGCATGGGCCTTGTTGACTTCCTCCTGTTTGTCGCGCAGGCGGCGCACCATGGAGGCAAACTGGTTCCACAGATAACCGACCTCGTCCCGGTTTTCCGTCTCACTGAAATCCGGGAACCGACCTTCGCTGACCTCCTTGGCGGCGGCGACCAGCCTTTCCAGAGGTGCGCTGAAATTCCTGAGCATCAGGAAGCCGATCAATAGGATACCGACGCTCCCTGTGACGACCAGCACCACCATCCGGTCACGCTGACGGACCAGTTGCTGCGTCAGGCCCGCTTCCGACAGGGCGAACCACAGGGTGGGCAGGCCGGGGTCCGCACCGGCCAGCTGAATCTGCCGCACCAGGTATTCCTCATTGCCAGCTCGCAACATGTTCGACTCCGGCCTGAAGACAAGCCCTGCCCATTGACTCCCGAGCGTGGTCAGAATGATTTTGCCGTCCTTCACCATGATGAGATGGCCATTACTGAGCTGACGCGTCGCCGCCATCCAATTCGTTCCGAGATCCGCGGTGATAGCGACCACGCCGAGATATTCCTTGCGGTAATCCACCGCCGCGACGGAAACCAGCTCCAGTTCGTTTTTGCTATAAAAATAGAATTGCTGATTCAGAGGCCGCCCCGGTGCATTCCGCGTCCGCAGCGCCTGAATCAGGTCCGCGTGCCCCTTTCCGATCATGGCCTTGCCGCTCTTGGCGAGCAGCACCACGCGATCCGCCGGCAACCAGCCAAATTGTCTCTTGTATAACTCGCGAACGGCGGCGGCGTCGGTATCGAGCGCAGCCGAAATGAAAAGATATTCCGTCAGGGGAACGTTGTCGCGGATCATCTTCACACGCGCGGCAGAATCGCGCGCGTCGCTCCGCATTTGTCCTTCGATCTGCTGGGCGACACGGCCGATATTGACCGCGGCCTCCTCCAGGATCAGCGCGCGGCTGGAACGATATGAAAATCCCAGCACCGCCACCAGGAACGCGAGCAAGGCGATGGTGTAGAAAACCAGACGAAGCCGGTAGGTGTGCGGGATCAACACGGGAGAATGTTAATTTCTCGGGACCAGTTCATATTTCTTCCCCACCTCTTTGAACGCCTGGCCGGTCTGCACTTCTTTGATGATGCCGGCCAGCTCGGTGGAGAGCTCGCCATGGGTCACGATGGACAACTCCTGGGTGAAGGGATACTTGCCCGACTTGAGGTTTTCCGCCGTGGGGGCAAGGCCGCTGACCTTGATGACCTTCACCTTCTGATCCGGGCTGAAGATAAAGGTAGCGCCGATGTTGCCGATTCCTTCCGCAAAGTCGGAGACCCGCTGAACCTCCTCGGCCTCGCTTTTCACGTCGAGCCGGTCCTTGCGGAGCTGATCGAGCGACGGGACGATGGTCTTCCAGTGGCCGGGGCGATCCGGGCAGTGTGGGCGCATAACCAGGACGATAGGCTTGTCCTCCCCGCCCACCTCTTTCCAGTTGACGATCTCGCCACGGAAGATAGCGCGGACCTTCTCGATCGGAATATCCTCGACCGGGTTGGACTTGTTCACCAGAATCAGCATCGCCTCCAGCGCCAGCGGATGAACCGTGAGGCCTTCCTTCTGAATCTCTTCCTGACTCAACGGGCAGCAGACGAAGCCGAAGGTCTCGTGACCGGGGCCGTTTTCCTTGGCCTTTTTTACCCCCTTGCTGCAACCCGCGCCGAGCATCGACTCCTTGCCGAACAGCTTGATGATGCGGCCGTACTTGCGCTCCAGGTTCGGCTTGAGCTCATCGAGAATAACCCATGAGAAATGCTCTCCGGCGCCGGTGATGGTTTTGCTGTCTGGTGTATCCATCGCCAGTACCGGCGCATGTAAGATAACAAACGGAATTAACGCGAAAAAGACGCGGTTAAACGCGGAACCGATGCGGTTTTTCCTCATGACTATGCCCCCTGAAGATACGCTAGCAACACTGGTAACTGATATTAGAGCAAGATTTATGCCCATGGATGCGGCCGATGACAGACTACCCCAAGGCACACCAGGCATTCCACTGATTATCAATGGAAAACGTGATTCCAAATGATCTAGATCAAGTAACTAAGGGTTGGCGAACACAGCAAAGATGGGACTGAAACAGCTGAGACCGGCGCGGCATCCCCGGCGAAGAAACAGGCTGTGCGCAGGAAATGGCAGGTTATGACGCGAATTATTGCGGCGGCATGAAACCAGATGAACATGCCCGATCGGCTTTTTTCTCGCGGCTCGGTATCGAAGCTACTGTGCCGCCGCAATAATTCAGTTTAAGGTAAACTCCCGGCAGAGCCGGGGGTTTACCCCGCTGAAGTTAACTGACCCCGGGCAAAGCCGGGGGCTTATTCGGTGAGCGCCTCAAAGGCGCGAATAACACCGTGAGCCGCCTGAAGGCGGCGGATTTTTTCCTCCTTCCCCCTTGAGGGGGGAAGGCTGGGATGGGGGTGAACTGCGTCAGCTTATGCCCATTACTCACGCTTCGACCCCCACCCTCGCCCTCCCCCTGCCAGGGGGAGGGAAATACTTTTTGCGACCGTCGCATAGGTCAAACCTCGGTGAGTCCCCCGGCAGAGCCGGGGGTTTACCTTAAACTGAATTATTCATGATCTGCTGGGCTTCTTCGACGCGCGTTGATTCCGGTCAAACAGCGCGTCCAACTGCACTCTCCGGTATCACGATACCGGATTGGCGTGGAATTACTGCTTCCGACCATCGTGCCACAGCGGCCGCCCAGAAGTCCGCGCGCGTCGCCGCCTGCCACTCGGGCGGCGGACACTGGCCGAGAAACGCCA
>CAYIQV010000184.1:0-4116 GCA_964365635.1 uncultured Acidiferrobacteraceae bacterium | reverse complement strand
GTGAAACGCTGTTGCGGCAACTGTCTGAGAACACGGTGGACCTCGTGGTCATGGGCCAGCCGCCGACCGAGGCCGATGTCGAGGCGCAGACGTTCATGGACAATCCGCTCGTGGTTGTGGCCCCACCCGATCATCCGCTCGCGCGCGAAAAGAAAATTCCACTTGCGCGACTGCAGGAAGAAACCTTCCTCGTGCGCGAACCCGGCTCCGGCACCCGTATCGCCATGGAGCGTTTTTTCAATGAGCGCGGCATGAAACTAAAAACCGGTATGGAAGTCGGCAGCAACGAGGCCATCAAACAATCCGTGCAGGCAGGGCTTGGGTTGGGCCTGCTGTCGCGCGATACGGTCGAACAGGAGCTGTCGCTGAAGCGCCTCGTGATCCTGGACGTCGCCGAATTTCCCATCATGCGCCACTGGTACGTGGTGCACCGCAAGGGCAAGCGCCTGTCGGCCGTGGCCGAGGCATTCGAACAGTTCACACTCAAGGAAGCACAGGTATTACTACACCAGCCTTTGAAGAAGGCCCCCCGTCAACGTAACTGAAAATATAATTTGGCTAGCGATTAGCTCGCCAGCCGACGCCAGTAGGTTTCACGCCAGTAATAAAGCACAGTGGTATCAGCAAATGGATAGCTCTCGCCATAATCGATGCCGCGCTGCGGTTCTTCGATGTTGTCGCGCGCGGGATCGAGCAGGCGCCACGCGGCATCGCGTGATTCCTCGTCAAACGGTTCGCGTCCGCCGCCGCGATGGCGGCGCTCGGCCGTGCCGAACTCGATGAAGTTGTGTTGCGCCTGTTCGAGCGAAACGCCGTTGGCGCTGCCCGGCATGCGCGGGAAGCGCAACTGTGAGAGATCGTCTTCCCACAGGCAGACCGGGCACTTCTCATGGTTGCCCGGAGGGCGCTGGAACACCCGATAGCCGCAGCAGGGACAAGGAAACATCAGGGATGCTGACATGGTTGCCTCCTTAGCTGAGTGTAACCATGAGAATGAAAACCGCTGGTCCCAAACGCGCATTCATGCGCGGGACCAGCATCGCGACAGGCAGGAGCCTGAGTGCCGTGAAAGCCAGGGATGGCTGAGAACGGCTACGTCCTGTACATCAGCCCGACCCAAACGCGCATCCTTGCGCGGGTCAGGCATTCGTACATCCCTGTACATCAAAAAAGGGCGGCTCGCGCCACCCTTTTTATTGAACAGACAGATTCTTATTGTTAATTGATCTTCGGGTTCAACTCGCCCTTGTCGTAGCGCTTCTGCATCTCTTCCAGCGAGTAGACCTTCTTGATCTTGCTGGCCATGCCCGCGGAACCGAAGGACTGGTAGCGGTCCTTGCAGATGCCGGTCATGGCCTTGGTGGCTTCCTTGAGGAATTTGCGCGGGTCGAAGTTCTTGCGGTCTTCGGCCAGATGCTTGCGGATGGCGCCGGTCGAGGCCATGCGCAGGTCGGTGTCGATATTGACCTTGCGCACACCGTTCTTGATGCCTTCCACGATTTCGCTGACCGGCACGCCATAGGTCTGACCCATGTCGCCGCCGAAGCTGTTGATGATGGCCAGCCAGTCTTCCGGCACCGACGACGAGCCGTGCATGACCAGATGCACATTCGGGATGCGCGCATGGATTTCCTTTACGCGGTCGATACGCAGCACTTTGCCGGTGGGTTTTTTGGTGAACTTGTAGGCGCCGTGTGAGGTGCCGATGGCGATGGCCAGTGCGTCGACCTTGGTCTTGGCCACGAAGTCGGCGGCTTCATTCGGGTCGGTCAGGAGCTGGCTGTGATCAAGCGTGCCTTCCGCGCCGTGGCCGTCTTCCTCACCGGCCTTGCCACTTTCGAGCGAACCGAGACAACCGAGTTCGCCTTCCACGGACACGCCAGCAGCATGAGCGATTTCCGTTACCTTGCGCGTGACATCGACGTTGTATTCATAGGTCGCCGGGGTCTTGCCGTCTTCCTTGAGCGACCCGTCCATCATCACCGAGCTGAAGCCGGACTGGATGGAGCGGAAGCAGATACTGGGCGAGGCGCCGTGATCCTGATGCATGCAGATCGGGATGTGCGGATACATTTCGATCGCAGCGAGAATCAGGTGGCGCAGGAACGGTTCACCGGCATAGGAACGGGCGCCGGCGGAACCTTGCAGAATCACCGGGCTGTCGACGGCGTCGGCGGCCTCCATGATGGCCTTGATCTGTTCCATGTTGTTGACGTTAAACGCCGGCAGGCCATAATTATTTTCCGCGGCGTGGTCGAGCAATTGGCGAAGGGTCACGAGTGCCATAACTAACTCCTCATTTGATAAATGCGTTAAAAAATTATTTAGCGGATTCCGGAAATTCCGGCAGATTACCCACCATGGCAACCTTCATGGCATTGGTTCCGCCCAGCACACCGGTCAGGTCGCCTTTGGTGATAATCACCATGTCTCCGTCACGCACGGAACCCCGACGCCGCAGTTCGTCGATGGCGGAGCGGTTGATTTCAGCATGATCGGAAGAAGTAATCTCGAACGCGACCGGATAAACACCGCGATAGAGCGTCACCTTTCTACGCGTCTCCACATGGCTCGTCAAGGCATAGATCGGCACGCTGGAGCTGATACGCGACATCCATAATGCAGTAGACCCAGATTCCGTAAGGGCAGCGATGGCGCGCACCGGCAGATGGTTGGCGGTGTACATGGTCGCCATGGCAATGGCTTCATCCACGCGGCGGAAGGTCTGGTCCTCGCGATGGCGCGAGTGGGTCGCCTCATACTCCTGCTCGGCCACGCGACACACGCGGTCCATGGCCGCAACCGCCGCGACCGGATATTTGCCCTTGGCGGTTTCGGCCGAGAGCATGACGGCGTCCGTGCCATCGAGCACGGCGTTGGCCACGTCGGAAACCTCGGCGCGCGTGGGCACTGAATTCTCGATCATGGATTCCAGCATTTGGGTCGCGGTGATCGACACTTTGTTCATCTGGCGCGCCAGCCGGATGATGCGTTTCTGAATCGGCGGCACCGCGGCATCGCCGATTTCTACCGCGAGATCGCCACGAGCGATCATGACCACATCCGAAGCGCGGATAATCTCTTCGATATTCTCGACCGCCTCGGCGCGCTCGATCTTGGAGACGATGCCGCCCAGGCCACCGGCCGCACGAAACAGTTCGCGCGCCTCGTTGACATCGGCGGCACTGCGGGGAAACGAAATCGCCAGGTAATCCGCCTTCATGGCCGCGGCCACTTTGATGTCTGCACGATCTTTGTCGGTCAGCGCGGCGGCCGACAATCCACCGCCCTGGCGGTTGATGCCCTTGTTGTCGCTCAACTCACCGCCGACCACCACGCGGCCGATGACTTCGGTGCCTTGCACCTGCTCCACCCACAGCGCGATGCGGCCGTCGTCGAGCAACAGCGTGGCGCCGCGGCTCACGTCCTGGGGCAGGGTTTTATACGTAGTGCCGACGCGTTCCTGGTTTCCCTGATCCAGCGGGTGGTCAGCGTCGATAATAAACTTGTCGCCTTCGTTCAGCTGGATCTTGCCCTGCTTGAATTTGCCGACACGAATCTTTGGCCCTTGCAGGTCCACCAGCACACCGATAGTACGGCCATGCGCCTGGCCACGCTCGCGCGCGAGCTCGGCACGTTTCACGTGCACTTCGTGCTTGTCGTGCGAGAAATTGAGACGCACGACATCGACGCCGGTCTCAATCAGCTTGTCCATGACTTTCGGGTCTTCCGTGGCCGGGCCGATGGTGGCAACAATTTTTGTTCTACGCTGCAATGGGTTACCTCAAAGTAGACTGGCCACAGAGATCACGGATATTTTTTACTTCTTCGCACGCTGTTCGAGAATGTCCACGGCCGGCAGCTTCTTGCCTTCGAGGAACTCCAGAAATGCACCGCCAGCGGTCGAGATGTACGACACCTTATCGTAGATATTGTACTTCTGGATCGCAGCAATGGTGTCGCCGCCGCCGGCCAGTGTAAAGGCCTTGGTGTTGGCAATAGCCATGGCGATGGTTTTGGTACCAGCGCCGAACTGATCGAACTCGAACACGCCGACCGGACCGTTCCACACCACGGTGCCGGCCTTCATGATGATGTCGGCCAGTTGCTGCGCGC
>CAYIQV010000183.1:0-4143 GCA_964365635.1 uncultured Acidiferrobacteraceae bacterium | reverse complement strand
CGGCACCAGGTCTTGCCGACACAGGTCTTCACGGTGCGCATGGCCTTGCCGTAGGCATGGCCAGAGACGAACCCGGCCGCGCTCAGGTCACCCCAAATGGATGGCAGGGTTTCCTTCGGGATGCCAAGGAAATCGATACGCTGGCCGCCGGTGATGTGTACGGTCGGTACTTTGTACTTCTCGGCGATTTCAGCCAACGAGCGCAGCTCGGCCGGCGTGGTCTCGCCGCCCCAAATGCGCGGGATAACCGAGTACGTGCCGTCCTTCTGGATATTGGCGTGCACGCGCTCGTTGATAAAGCGCGATTGGTTGTCATCGACATACTCACCCGGCCACGCCACCAACAGGTAGAAATTGAGCGCCGGACGGCACTTGTTGCAGCCATCCGGCGTTTTCCAGTCCAGCGCCTTGAATAGAGCCGGCATGGTCTTGAGTGACTGGTTGCGAATCGCCAGCCGCACGTCGTCATGCGCATGCTCGGTGCAGGGACACATCGGCTTCTTCTTCGGCGTCGTGGAGTAATCGCCACCCAGGGTAGAGGCCAGCAATGCCTCAACCAGACCGGTGCACGAGCCGCAGGAACTGGAGGCCTTGGTGTGGGCGCGCACCTCTTCGAGCGTGAATAATTTCTTGTCGGTAATGGACTTGACGATGGTGCCCTTGCACACGCCATTGCAACCACAGATCTCAGCCGTGTCCGGCATCGAGGCGACCCGGTTCTTGATATCACCATGGCCGGCATCCCCAAGGTGGGCCTGGCCAAACAGCAACTTGTCACGCAGGCTCGAAACATCGGTACCATCACGCATCAACTGGAAGTACCAGGTGCCGTCGAGGGTGTCGCCGTACATCACCGCGCCAAGGATACGGTTGTCCTTGAGCACTACCTTCTTGTACATGCCCCTGCCGGCGTCCTGCAGCACGATCTCTTCGGTGCTGTCGTCACCGGTAAAATCACCGGCCGAAAACAGGTCGATGCCCGTGACCTTGAGCTTGGTCGAGGTGATCGAGCCTTCATAACGGGCAATGCCATAGTGCGCGAGGTGGTTGGCGCAGACCTTGGCCTGCTCGAACAGCGGCGCCACCAGGCCATAGGTCTGTCCACGATGCTGTATACACTCGCCGACCGCATAGATGCCTGGGTCGTAGGTCTGCATGGTGTCGCTCACCAGGATACCGCGTTCGCAGTAAAGTCCGGCCTTCTTCGCCAGCTCGATGTTCGGCCGAATGCCAACCGCCATAACCACCAGGTCGGCGGTAAGTTCACGGCCGTCTTCCAACACCACGCCTTGAGCGGATTTCTTGCCGATGATTTCCTTGGTGACGCCATTGAGCACGAATTGCAGTCCGCGTTCCTCGAGCGATTTCTTGAGCATGCGTGCCGCGGCCGCATCGAGCTGACGCTCCATGAGCAGACCTGGCAGATGCACAACCGTCACCTTCATGCCCTGCTTCATCAGGCCATTGGCGGCCTCGAGGCCCAGCAGCCCGCCGCCGATCACCACCGCGTGCCGGCATTGGCGCGCGGCCGTCAGCATGACTTCGACATCCCACAGATCGCGGAAACCCACGACCCCGGGCAAATCCTTGCCCGGTACCGGCAGCAGGAACGGATTGGAGCCGGTCGCCAGCAGCAAACGATCGTAATCGGCCATGGTGCCGTCTTCGGCCACGACTCGCCGCTGGCGCCGGTCGATCTCGACGACCTTCTTGCCCTTGTGCAGCGTGATACCGTGCGCGGCATACCAGGCGTCATCGTTAAGCACGATGTCTTCGAATTTTTTCTCGCCGCACAGCACCGGCGACAGCAGAATGCGGTTGTAATTCGGGTATGGCTCGGCGCCGAACACTGTGATTTCGTACTTCTCGGGGGCCAGTTTCAACAGCTCTTCGAGCGTGCGGATGCCAGCCATGCCGTTTCCGACCAAAACCAGTTTTTCCTTCATCATCCTCTTCCAGAAATGCGGATTTCTTTCTGCCTCTATAGCAAGCGGTGTGCCAGTCACAGCAGAACGCTAAGTGGCTGATTCGGATGCGGAAGGTTTTACGGAGCACAGACCGTGCAGAACACGCCGCTTCATCCTGGTGCAGGGCCTCAGCGCCTGCACCAGAAAGGATGCGTCAACGCAGCGCGAGCGAGATGAGCAGTGCCGCCAGCAGCAGGAAGGAAATGACTTTCCAGAATTGCAACGGATTGCGCTCGTAGAGCGACTGGCGCCGCATCACCACGCGCGGGCCGTGCAGCAGGTTCTGTTCGAGCTCGATGGCCAGTTCCATGGCATCGCCGCAGCGCGCCTCCGGATCAACTGCCGTGGCGCGCGCCAGCAGCACATCCAGCCACACCGGCAGATCGGGCCGATGCTGGTTGAGCGGTGTGCGCTTGCCAAAGCGTGGACGCGTGAATGGCTCTACTTCGCCGTACGGATAGTGGCCGCTGAACAGCCGGTAGAGCGTCACGCCGAGCGCGTACACATCCGAACGCGCATCGCCGGCCTCTCCCTTGAACAGTTCCGGGGCCATGTAGCTCGGCGTGCCGGGAATCGCCTCGTCCGGCGCCGCTTCCAGCCCCGGCAGGCGGGCCACACCCAGGTCGAGCAGCCGCAGACCGCCGCCGTCCGTGAGCATGACATTGTCCGGCTTGATGTCGCGGTGCACGATGTCGCGCCGGTTGAGCGCATACACCGCCTTGGCCAGCAACATGCCGATGCGCACGCCCTCTTCGAGCGTCACGCGCGGCATGCGTTTGAGACGTTGCTCCAGCGTTTCCCCCGGGTAGTACGGCATCACCGAATACAGCCGGGTTTGCCGACCGGCCGGGAGCTCGACGACCTCGCTCACATAGGGGCTGCGCACCTGCGAGGCCACCCACGCCTCGCGCACGAAGGCATTCCGGTAGGCAACCTCGGCGATCACCCGCGGATGCGGAAACTTCACGATGACTTCCCGACCGCTGACCGTGTCCTCGGCACGGAACAGGCGGCTGTAGCGACCGTCCGACACCTGCTCGTGCAACACAAACCCGTCCACCGTTTCACCAGCCTTCGGCAGTTCCAAAACCGGCAGATCGGCCATGACCGCCTCGATATCGAGCCTGTCGGCCGCCGGCACGCTGAGGACGTCGATCACGACAGCCGTGGCATTGTCCTGACTCCCGGCTTCAAGCGCCGCCGTCACGAGGTGCCGCGCTGCCTCATCGGGTGCGGTGCGCTCCGCCAGAAACTGCCGCAGCCGGTCGTGTTTAAGCGTGGCATGCACGCCGTCACAGCACAGCAAATAACGATCGTGCGATTTGAGATCGTAAGCGCTGTAATCGGCGCGCACGTTTTCTTCCAGACCGACGGCGCGGATCAGCACATGCCGCATGTCCGGGTGGTCGCGGGTATGGTCGCGGGTGAGCAGCGTGAGCAATCCATCGCGCAACTGGTAGACACGTGTGTCACCGATATGCACCACATGCAGACGCCGACCGCGCAGCACGGCGGCCGTGAAGGTGGTGGCCATGCCACGATGCAGAACATCCTGACATCCCTGGGTATATATCCAGCGATTCAGGGCCGTAAGCACCTTGGCGGCGGCACGCTCGACCGTGCGGGTGGCCGGTTCGCTGACAAAGCCGTCGAGAAAACCGCGCACCACGGTCTCGGCAGCCAGGCGTCCACCGGCGCCGCTCACGCCGTCGGCAATCGCGGCGGTCAGGGTGCGTGCAGCATCCGTGCCATGAATCACGGCTGCAAAGTCGTCGTTGGTTTCACGCCGCCCGCACTCGCTCGCCTGGCCGAACCGGACTTCCAGCAGGTTGCCGCTCATGCCGACAGATTAGCGGCATTCCGGTAAACCCGACAAGCGATGTTCACACCTGTGCACCCGAAACCGCGCCCCAAGTGGTGCGCCAGCGGGTCTTGACCAGAATCAGGCCCACCAGACCGATGGCGGCAAGCGCGGCAAACAGCCAGAAACCCGCAGCGAAGCCACCGGTCAGATCGCGCGAGAGCCCGAGCATGCGCGCCAGGAAAAAGCCGCCCAGACCCCCGGCCGCGCCGACGAGACCGGTCATGACGCCGATCTCGTTACGAAAGCGCAGCGGTACGAGTTGGAACACGCATCCATTGCCCATGCCGAGCGCCATGGCGCCGACAAAGAACA
>CAYIQV010000182.1:0-4152 GCA_964365635.1 uncultured Acidiferrobacteraceae bacterium | reverse complement strand
CAGTTCCGCCTGTATGATGTTTTCAAGGAAACCCAGCTCGCCGGTTTCCGCTATACGGTCAATGCTGGCGAGCTGCGTTCCGTGGCGCACCAGATCAGTGACATCATTCATGAAAAACTCACGGGCGAGCCGGGCGCATTTAACACGCATATTGCCTATATCACCCGGGAAGAAGGGCGCAAGGGTGCGCCGGTGTATAACAAGCTGCAGGTGGCGGATTCCGATGGTTATGGGTCGCAGACCATTGTGCGTTCCGTGGAGCCCCTGATGTCGCCGGCGTGGTCACCGGATGGAACCCGCCTCGCCTATGTTTCCTTTGAGGACCGGCGCGCCAAGGTTTATGTACAGAATAAATTGGATGGAAAACGCGAGATGATCGCGGAGTTCAAGGGCATTAACAGCGCGCCGGCCTGGTCGCCGGATGGCCAGCGTCTGGCGCTCACGCTGTCCCGGGACGGGAATGCCGAAATTTATGTCCTGCGCCTCGATAACCGCGAGCTCAAACGTCTCACCTATGACCCATCCATCGACACAGAACCGTCCTGGTCGCCGGACGGACGTTACCTCGTGTTTACCTCGGATCGTGCCGGTGGGCCACAGATTTACCGTATGCGCGCTGATGGGGGTAACGCCGAGCGTCTGACGTTCGATGGTGACTACAACGCGCGCGCCTCGTATGCGGTGGATGGGAAGTCGTTGGTGCTGGTCAGTCGCCAGGAGGGCGGTTACCGTATTGCCACCTTGCGGTTCGATACCGGGGCGTTTCAGGTGCTGACCGACACCTCGCTCGATGAGTCACCCAGTTTTGCGCCCAATGGTCGTATAATCATCTACGCTACCGAGGTACGAGGTCATGGTGTGCTGGCCTCGGTTTCTGCCGATGGCCGTGTGCGCCAGTTGTACAAGTTTGAGGAGGGCGATGTGCGGGAGCCCGTTTGGTCGCCTTACAACCGTGAGCTGCAATACAAGGAGTAAATTATGAAAAGCGGAAATCTGTTAGCGGTATCGTTTGTTCTTTCCTTCATCCTCGCGGGTTGCGCCGGTGAAGAGGCGCTCAAGTCGCAAGAGGATTCCTCCAAGGGTACGCCGGCAGAGACCATGCCTGCCGACAGCAAGGGTGGTGCCACTGGTTCCGGTCTTTCCGACCAGGAGAAACAGAAGTCCCAGAAGATGGCGGATCTGCTCGCGCAGCGCCGGATCCATTTTGCATTTGACAGCAGCAGCATCGATGACGAGTCACGTGCCATCGTCGAGGCGCATGCACAGAATCTCAAGGCCAATCCCCAGATCAAGGTGGCGCTCGAAGGCAATGGCGACGAACGCGGCACCCGCGAGTACAACCTCGCCTTGGGTGAGCGCCGTGCACAGACCGTCGAGAAACTGATGAAAGTGCTCGGGGTTGCCGCCAACCGGGTCTCCACCGTTTCCTTCGGCGAAGAAAAGGGACTGTGCACCGAGCACAACGAATCCTGCTGGCGTCAGAACCGCCGCGTTGAGATCGTTTACAAGTAAGCATGTCTGACGGTCGTCATCCCCGCTGGTCAGCCCTTGGGCTGGCGGCACTCCTGTATGGGGGTGCCGCGGTTGCCTTGGAGCCATTCGAGCGCAAGAGTTCGGCCAGCTCATCCTCTGCCTCTGCTCCGACTGCGGCAGCGACCGAGGCGTCGGATCCGTCGCGCGAGACCTTGGCCGATTTGTTGCTGCAGGTCGATGCCATGCAGAACGAACTGCGCAAGTTGCGTGGTCAGGTGGAAGTGCAGACCAATGAAATCGAACGCTTGAAGGCAAGGCAGCGGGAATTGATTGCCGATATCGACCGGCGAGTGCAGGAGCTTGAACGCCACCGTGGCGCTGCGACGCCGACGGAGACGACCGTTTCTGGAAGTGCGCCGGCATCGGCACCCACGGTAAGTACTGCCAACGCCGAGCAGCAGGATTACGATGCGGCCTTTGGCCTGCTCAAGCAGGGGTTTTACGACCGCGCCGCCAAGGGCTTCCGTGACTTCATTGTGAAGTACCCGCAAAGTAACCTGCGCGACAACGCCCAGTATTGGCTGGGCGAATCGTATTACGTCGTGCGTAATTTTCGGCAGGCGGCGGAGGAATTTTTCAAGGTCGTCAAGAACCACCCGAAAAGCCCAAAAGCTCCCGATGCCCTGCTGAAAACCGGCTATAGCCACTACGAACTGAGCGAGTGGGCCAAGGCGCGCACAAGCCTGAGCCAGGTGACGGCACTCTACCCTGGCACCACGGCGGCAAAATCAGCCGAGCAGCGCCTGGCGAAGATGAAGAAAGAAAAGCATTAAGCTTTTTGCGGAATTCTTATTGTATTGGTTTGACGCCTGCTTCAAACCTGCTTTTCCCTCTTGGTCCTTGTGCCTGTCCACAGGTAAGATCAACCAATGCCTTCCGCGCCCGTCGATATGATAAATCCGGTCAAGACCGACACGCTTGACACTGAGCGCCTGCGCATCAGCGAAATATTTTATTCGCTCCAGGGCGAAGCGCGTACGGTCGGTTTTCCCACCGTGTTTGTGCGGCTGACGGGATGCCCGCTGCGTTGCGGTTACTGCGATACGGAGTATGCTTTTTATGGTGGACAATGGCTGGCGTTAGACGAGATATTCGCGCGGGTGCGCGAATATGCACCACGCTATGTGACCGTTACCGGCGGCGAGCCTCTGGCGCAGCGTCCCTGCCGCGAATTCCTGAAACGGCTGTGCGATCAGGGTTATGAAGTTTCACTGGAAACGAGCGGCGCTCTCGACATCGCCGGTATCGATCCGCGCGTGAGCATCGTCATGGACCTCAAGACACCCGGTTCCGGCGAAGAGAAAAAAAACCTGTTGGCCAATATTGCGCATCTGGAAAAGAAGGATCAGGTCAAGTTTGTGATCAGCGATCGCGGCGATTATGAGTGGAGCCGGGACAAGTTCAAGGAGTATAAGCTCGATCAAGTCTGTGAGGTATTGTTCTCTCCCTGTCACGGGCAGTTGAACCCAACCGATCTCGCCGAATGGATCCTGCAAGACCGTTTGCCGGTGCGTATGCAGATCCAGTTGCACAAATTGCTTTGGCAGGATGCCCGTGGGCACTGACACGACCAACAAAGCCGTCGTGCTCGTTTCCGGCGGTCTCGATTCAGCAACGGTGCTGGCACTTGCGCGTGAGCAGAATCTTTCGTGTTACGCCCTGACCTTCGACTATGGCCAGCGACATCTGATTGAGCTCGATGCCGCGCACCGCGTGGCCAAGTTGATGGGCGCTGTCGATCATCGCATGGTGCGGCTGGATATCGGCTGGATGGGAGGATCAGCGCTGACGGACCGTGACATCCCCGTGCCGGATGCGCCCTCCGAGGGCATCCCCGTGACCTATGTTCCGGCGCGCAACACCGTGTTTCTGGCCACCGCGCTGGCTTGGGCGGAAGTGCTGGGGGCGCAGGACATTTTTATCGGTGCCAATGCGGTGGACTATTCCGGCTATCCCGATTGTCGCCCGGAATTCATTCAGGCCTTTGAGAATCTGGCGAACCTGGCCACGCGCGCCGGCGTGGAAGGGAAGCCCTTTCATATCCATGCACCATTGATGCACATGCGCAAAGCCGAGATTATCCGCATCGGTGTGCGTCTGGGCGTGGATTATTCGCTGACCCTGTCCTGCTACAATCCGGACCCGGATGGGCTTGCCTGTGGCGTCTGCGATGCCTGCCGGCTGCGTCGCCGGGGCTTTGCCGATGCCGGGGTGGCAGACCCGACACGTTATTGTTCTCGCTGAAAGCCGGAAAGGGTCTGGTGTGGGCGACCAAAGCAGAGCAAAATTATATTTTCGAGGAATAATTGTGTCGGGCAAGGCGTCATAGGCGGGGTTAGCGGAGAAATTTCATGGAACTTACCAACGCACAATATGTAGCCCTATGGGGTTTTCTCGTGGCCGTGGCGTTCGGCGCCATCGCCAACAAAACCAATTTCTGCACCATGGGCGCGGTGAGCGATTGGGTGAATATGGGCGACAAGAACCGTCTGCGCGCGTGGTTCCTCGCCATCGGCATCGCCATCCTTGGCTCACAGATTCTGCAGACCGTGGTTCCCGTTGATCTCACCAAATCGATTTATCTCGCGGCGAATTTCGGCTGGCTCGGGCATCTGCTCG
>CAYIQV010000181.1:0-4157 GCA_964365635.1 uncultured Acidiferrobacteraceae bacterium | reverse complement strand
GCGAGACGCTCGGCCGCGCCGTAGATGGCGTCCACGCTCTTGGGAAAACTCGAAGCCATGCGCCAGCGCACCATAGGCAGGTCGGCGGCCTGCGCCGAACCGAGCACGCCGGTGGCCAGGCCGAGGCCGGCGCCTTTCAGGAGATCACGTCGTTGCATGGGGTGGGTCCTTGCGCGGTGAACAGGGGCAGCATTGTCCCGCACACGGGCGGATTCGCCAACTGTGCATCTCTGGACTGAATGGAACGATTTACCGGGAGACGATCATGATCGGACAGAACCCGTAGTCTATGGCACGACGGGGAACAAAATGGCCGAGGGAGCGGCTTAACCATTGAGCGTTACGTAACGACTTGGCGTTTTTATGTAGCCCGGATGAAGCACAGCGGAATCCGGGAAACCCGGTAAAACCCAGGATTCCGGCCCTGCGGGCCTGCATCCGGGCTACTCGCTGGATGAAGTAATTTATCGGAAGATGGAAAACAATGACAAAGAGAACGACTAACTGATCTTGTGCGCGACCACCAGGTTGCGGCCGCCAGCCTTGGCCTCATACAGCGCCTTGTCCGCCTGCGACAGGAAGCGTTCGAGGTCTTCACCGGCTTTGTACTGAATCACGCCGATGCTGACGGTCAGTTTGATTTTCTTTGTCCCGATATCGAATTCCCACTTGCCGACCGAGGCGCGGATACGGTCGGCGATCTTGCGGCCCTGCGCCAGCGTCGTGTGCGGCAGCATGATCAGAAATTCCTCACCACCGTAACGCCCGACTTTGTCCGGCATGCGCAAGGCCTCGGAGAGGATCGCGGCTGTGTCCTTCAACACCTTGTCGCCGGCCTCGTGGCCATGGGTGTCGTTAACCTGCTTGAAGTGATCAATATCGACCATGGCGATCGTCAGCGAGGTATTGTAACGCTCCGCCTGCGCCATGGCGTCGAGCAATCCGACGGTGATGCCGCGCCGGTTCATGATCTGCGTCAGGGCATCGGTAATCGCGAGCCGGCTCATCTCTTGCGCCTCGCCCTCGGCCGACAGGCGTTTTTCATTTTCGTGCCGGATGGGATTCAGCACCAGCCAATAAATCGGTGGTGCGGTCAGTACCGATAACAGTCCCGCATCCAGAAAATTAACGGAGGGAGGAAAAGAGGCAAAACCGGTTATGGCCAGACCATACATGATTGCATACTCTGCAACGAATATGATGGCCACAATCGCCAGCATCGCCTTGGCGGCGGATAACCACTCGTTCCTGGTTTCTTTCAAAGGGCAATCCCCATGTTTTCGGGACCTGGTTACTGGCGGCGAATCCAGCCGGCTGTTCCGATGTTTTTCTTGCCCTAACTATAGTCCATGGCACGGGGATGCAAGGGACAACGGGGCCGTCACAGAGCCTGTAGTTTGGCGTAGCCCATCACCAGCCATTTGGTCCCGGCGGTTTCAAAATTGACCTGAACGCGGGCCTGCGCCCCTTGGCCCTCGTAGCGCATGACGACCCCGTCACCGAAGGTTCCATGGCGCACCCGGCCGCCCAGGCGCATGCCCTCGGGCGGGGGCTCCTGTGCCGGTAATCCCATGCCCAGACTGACGGGCCGGTAGGCCGTCACTACTGGTTTGGCGCGGATTTCCTCGATCAATTCCTCCGGGACCTCCCCCAGGAAGCGCGAGGGGCTGGTGTAGTGTTCGTTGCCGTGCAGCCGCCGCTGCTCGGCCTGAGTCAGCACCAGCTGTTCCCGCGCCCGGGTCATGCCGACGTAACACAACCGCCGCTCCTCCTCGAGCCGGCTGGGGTCTTCGAGCGAATGCTGGTGGGGGAACAGGCCTTCCTCGAGCCCGGTCAGGAATACCAGCGGGAACTCCAGCCCCTTGGCCGAGTGCAGGCTCATGAGCTGCACACAATCCTCCCATTCCTGGGCCTGGCCCTCGCCAGCCTCAAGGGCGGCATGCGCCAGGAACGCCGACAGGGGGTCCAGGCCCTCCGCATCGTCATGCTCATACCCACGCGTGGCGTTGATAAGCTCTTCCAGGTTTTCCACCCGCGATTCGCCCTTTTCGCCTTTTTCCTTTTTGTAGTGTTCAATCAGCCCGCTGCCCGCAAACATGTGTTCCACGATCTCGGCCAACGGCAGGCCCGCGGTCTCGCGCGTCATCTTCTCGATGAGCTGCAGAAAGGCATTGAGGGCATCGCGTGCCCGGGCGGGAAGCTCGGGGGACTGAATCAGTTTCTGCGCCGCCTCCCACAATGAAATCTTTTCCGTCTTCGCCAATTCGCGTACCGCGTCCACGGTTTTCGCACCGATGCCACGCGTGGGCACATTCACCACGCGTTCGAAGGCCGGGTCAACGTGGCGGCTGGCGATGAGCCGCAGGTAGGCGAGCGCATCCTTGATTTCAGCGCGTTCAAAAAAGCGCAAGCCGCCATAGACGCGATAGGGAATACCTTCGTTGATTAATCGTTCTTCGAACAGACGCGACTGGGCATTCGAGCGGTACAGCACCGCGCATTCGGCGCGGGCATGGCCCTGCGCCACCCAGCTCTGGATCTTGTCCACGACGAAACGCGCCTCGTCGTAATCGGTGTAGGCCGTGAACAGCAGGACCGGATCACCTTCCTTGCCCGCGGTCCACAGGTTTTTGCCGAGGCGGCCGGTGTTGTGGCCGATCACGGCGTTCGCGGCCTTCAGGATCGTGCCGGTCGAGCGGTAATTTTGCTCGAGGCGAATGGTGCGCGTGCCGGTGTAATCGTTTTCGAACTTGAGAATGTTTTCCACTTTGGCGCCGCGCCAGCCGTAAATCGACTGGTCGTCGTCACCGACGATAAACAGGTTGCGCTCGGGGCCGACGAACAGCCGCAGCCACGCATACTGGATGCGGTTGGTGTCCTGGAATTCATCCACCAGCACATGACGGAAGCGCGCCTGGTAATGGGCGCGCATGGCTTCGTTGTCGCGCAGTAATTCGTAGCTGCGCAGCAGCAACTCGGCGAAGTCCACCAGACCGGAACGGTGGCAGGCTTCTTCGTACGCCGCGTACACCCGCCGCAGTTCGCGCTGGGTGGGGTCGTTCGCGTCGCCCAGGTCCTTGGGTCGCCGGCCTTCTTCCTTGTGGCCATTGATAAACCACATCGCCTGCTTCGGTGGCCAATAGGCCTCGTCGAGATTGAGGCCCTTCATCAGCCGCTTGATGACCCGGAGTTGGTCCTCACTATCGAGAATCTGAAACGCCTGCGGCAGATTGGCCTCGCGCCAGTGTGTGCGCAGCAACCGGTGCGACAGGCCATGAAAGGTGCCAATCCACATGCCGCCCACGGGCGCGGCGAGCATGCCCTCGATGCGCCCGCGCATCTCGGCCGCGGCTTTGTTGGTGAAGGTCACGGCCAGAATCGAGTGCGGCGAGATGCCTTCCACGCCCACGAGCCAAGCCACGCGGTGCGTCAGCACCCGCGTCTTGCCGCTGCCGGCGCCCGCGAGTATCAGCAGCGGCCCCGCCGGGGCGGCGACCGCCTCGCGCTGCGCGTCGTTGAGATCATCCAGCAGGTGAGAAACATCCATGGGGGCATTTTACCAGAGACGGCGCGGGATACCCGGGAAATCCACTGGCTTCAGGGATGACCATGGCCGTGGCACGGCATAGTGTTAAACTCTTTGGGCTGGCTTTAGACAGCCACACCAAATAAAACGCTGAACTACCTTTTGGTCTTTATGCTGCTCAATGAACAGTTGGGTCGATGGCTGGCGCATGTTTTCCACAGGCGGGTTGACGTGATTTTGTGCAAAGACCTGGCCACGCCCCCCGGTCAGTCCTCGTCCGGACGTCTCGAGGTGGTGTCCATTCGTTCCGGGCATCGAGAGGCATTGATGCAACATATCCGTCAGTACCATGGAGACACCGCGAAATCCATCCAGATGCTGGATAACTGCCTGCGGCAGGGCTACGAAGGGTGCCTGGCGCTGCTGAACGGCCAGATCATCGGTTACCGCTGGTGGGCTACGCACAAGATGAATCATCCACAACTGGCGATGTATCGGCTTACGCTGCGCGAAGACGAGATATTCGCCTTTGGGCTATATATTGCGCGTCCCTTCCGCGCCAAGGGCTACGCCGGTGAATTTCTGGCGGATACCCAGAAACAACTGGTGGACATGGGGTACCGGCGCCTCT
>CAYIQV010000180.1:0-4188 GCA_964365635.1 uncultured Acidiferrobacteraceae bacterium | reverse complement strand
CGCGGGAATTCACCTTCACCTATATTCATGGCCTGTCGTGGGACGACGTGAAGGATGCGCCGAGGTTCGATGCAGTCTGGGCGAGATGGCTGCGTCCTGGCCGGTTAGATCAGCGCCCCGTCTTTATCATAGTTTTTGCCTGAAATCTGCAATAAAGCCGAAGTCTGCTTTACATTTAACGCCATGTGTCTTTACAATTAAAACATCTTCTCTTTACGTTTAATTGGCTATGACCGCCGACCTGCGCCGCACCATATTAGATGCCATCGCCCATGACGGGAGCAATGTCGCTGCCCGGCTGGCCGAATTGCACGGCGTGTCGCGCCAATCGGCCAGTGCCTGGCTGGCGAAGCTGAAGCAGGAAGGGGCCGTCGTTTCTTCCGGCGTGGGGCGCGGCGTGCGTTACCGGTTGGCGGTGCTGGCCAACGTGCGGCAGTCTTACGAACGTGCCGGGTTGAGCGAGGATCGCGTGTGGCGCGAACTGGTCGGGCCGCAGGTGGCCGATCTGCCGCCCAACGTGCGCAATATCTGGCAGTACGCGGTGACGGAAATGGTGAACAATGCCATCGACCACTCCGGTTCGGAACGGGTGACGGTGGAATTACTGCGCGATGCGCTGAATACCACGGTGTATGTCGCGGACGAGGGTGAGGGCATCTTTCTCAAGATTCAGCGCGCACTTAATCTTTACGATCCGCGCGAGGCGATTCTGGAGCTGGCCAAGGGCAAGCTGACCACCGACCCGGCGCATCACACGGGCGAGGGAATTTTTTTCGCGTCCAAGGTGATGGATGCCTTCGACATCCGCTCCGGCACGCTGCACTTCATGCATGACGAGTGGGGCGCGGATGTGTTGCTGGAGCGCCCCGCCGGTACGCCCGGCACGCTGGTATTGATGCGGTTGGCCAACGACAGCCCGCGCGTCTTGCAGGCGGTGTTCGATCAGTTTGCCGCGCCGGGGGAATACACATTTGCCAAAACCATCGTGCCCGTCCGGCTGGCGCAGCATGAAGGGGAGAAGCTGGTTTCGCGTTCGCAGGCCAAGCGGCTGACCCTGCGCTTCGAACGATTTCAAACCGTCGTGCTGGATTTCGCCGGCGTGGAGGAGATCGGCCAGGCGTTTGCCGATGAGGTGTTCCGTGTGTTTCATCAGGCACACCCGGCCACGACCCTGGCGCCGATCAATATGACACCGGCGGTGGAGATGATGTTCAAACGAGCGACGCATCGATGAAAATAGATTCCATCGGCAAGCTGGAACGCGCCACGCAAGACCGCATCATCGTCCTGTTCCGTAATGTGTTGAAGTATCGGCTGTGGAATACAGGTTAGCTAAGGAGAGCAACTTGCGTGCTTCGCTCCTTGAGAGGTCTTGAGAGACGTGGACATCTTTCAGATTCACATCACGCTGCGCAACATCGAACCGCCTGTCTGGCGGCGCATCGAAGTTCCGTCTGACACAAAGCTCGGAAAGCTGCACAGGATCATCCAGGCGGTGATGGGGTGGAACGATACGCATCTGCATCTGTTCGTCGCAGGCCGCGAACGATACGGAATACCCGACCCCGAGAAGCCTGACGACACAAAGAGCGAACGAAATGTCCCACTCGCCCGGGTTGCAAGCAAAGGCGATGTCCTGGTTTATGAATACGATTTCGGAGATGGCTGGGAGCATTCAATACAAATCGAACAGCAGTTGCCCGCCGCGACTGCGGTACATTATCCGCGTTGCACGGCCGGTGCCCGCGCTTGTCCGCCCGAGGATTGCGGCGGGCCACCGGGTTATGCGCATCTCATCGAGGTTTTGCGCGATTCCAAACACGAAGAGCATGAAGAGTTACGGACTTGGGCTGGACCGGACTTTGACCCCGAGGCGTTCGATCTTGTCGCTGTCAATCGGGCCTTGTGGAGGCTGAAGTAGTCGTTTCATTTCCAGGAAATAGCGTTGTTAGCGTGCCGGCACCGACGGGCCGGATGTCGTCAGAATAATCAGGGACAGACCACGGTTTTTTGGCCAGCTGTGAAGGCTGGACTCTCAATCAGTCAGATAGTTCATGGCCTATCGGAATGACTGTGTCCGATAGACTATCCCTTGTCAGGCAACAGCAGAGCTAAAATCGTTTCCGCAGACTGATCGTCCCCCCAGTGTGTTTCCCTGCGTTCCCACACGGTGCCGGCTATCTGTTCGTGGCTGAGATATCGGTTGACATGTCCTGAATTGCCGTTATTCTATATTCTAGAATCTAGAACGTAGAATGACGATGGTACTGAAACCACAAGATATTCTGGTCGTGCTCAAGCTTCTGGCCATGGGGCAGAGGTCTTGGTCCTATGGGTGGCTTGCGGTGCAACTGGGGATGAGCCCGTCGCAACTGCATTCCGCGGTAAAACGCGCGCTGGTGGCCCAGCTCGCGGTGCGCAAGGGCGACGAGATTGTCCCCAATATCCGGAATCTGGAGGAGTTTCTTGTCCATGGTCTCAAGTACGTCTTTGTCCCTGAACAGGGTGAGATGACACGCGGCATTCCAACCGGACATGCCGCCCCGCCCTTGAACAAGCATTTTGTTTCAGCCGGAGAGCCGTCACCGGTTTGGCCCGACGCACAGGGCGAAGTGAGGGGTGCTGCCTTTTCGCCGTTGTACAGCTTGGCGCCCCGGGCCGCGCTATCAGATCCACAACTTTACGAGCTCTTGGTGCTGGTCGATGCCATCCGGGGCGGACGCGCGCGCGAACGGGAAATCGCGATCAAGGAGTTAAAAAAACGATTGGAGCGCTATGCGTAGGGAGCGGAACCCAAACCTTCAAATACTGGAAATGGCCGTGGAGCAACTCGGCCCACTCGCGGATGACATGGTGTTTCTGGGAGGTTGTGCCACGGGCCTGCTGCTGACGGATGTGGCCGCGCCGCCGATCCGTGTTACGCAAGACGTTGACGTGATCACCGAGCTAGCTTCGCTCGGAGATTATCACCGGTTGTCGAGCCAGTTGCGCAAGAGGGGTTTCAAGGAAGACCAAAGTCCCGATGCACCCATTTGTCGCTGGGTGGCAGCGGGTGTTATTTTGGATGTCATGCCGACCAGGCCCGAGATACTCGGCTTCGGGAATGAGTGGTACCAGCCCGCGCTTGACGCAGCAGTGACCGTGGTACTCCCTTCCGGCAAGCGCATCCGCATGGTGACAGCGCCTTATTTTCTGGTGACGAAGCTTGCCGCGTTTGATGGCCGGGGGAAGGGCGACTATGTCACGAGCCACGATATGGAAGATATTGTCGCGGTGCTGGATGGCCGGCCAGAGATCGTCCATGAAGTGAAACAGGTCGATGAGGCATTACGAAAGCAACTGATGACGAAATTTTCCGCATTATTGCGTGACGCAAATTTTGCGGCGGCTTTGCCCGGCCACCTGCCAAGCGATGCGGCGAGCCAGGCGCGAGCGCCATTGGTTATGGGGCGGATTACAGAGATAGCAGAAGGCAGATGAATAGCTCTTCCATCATCCAAAAAATCTGTAAATCTGGATTTCCACCGTAACTACGTCTTTCCTGAGCCAAAGCAAAGCCAGCAAAGCCGACGTTAACTCTGATACCCATAGCCCCATGACCAAGTTCGCCGCCATTGACTTCGAGACCGCCAATCACAGCCGGGACAGCGCTTGCGCGTTGGGCGTCGTCATTGTCGAGCACGGGCGCATTGTGCGTCGTTTGCATCAGTGGATTCGTCCACCCTCGCGGGAATTCACCTTCACCTATATTCATGGCCTGTCGTGGGACGACGTGAAGGACGCGCCGCGGTTCGATGTCGTCTGGGCCGGGATGGCGCGCGAGCTTAAGGGGGTCGTGTTTCTGGCCGCGCATAACGCCCCGTTCGACAAGGGCGTGCTCGGCGCCTGCTGCGATACCTACGACCTGCCGTCTCCGGAGCAGCCTTTCGTCTGCACCGTCCAGCTGGCCCGGGCGCAGTGGAATATCCACCCGACCAAATTGCCCGATGTGTGCCACCATCTTGGCATTGATCTGCGCCATCACCAGGCGGATTCGGATGCGGAGGCCTGCGCGCGCATCGTCATGGCGGCCCTGCAGGCCGGTTGGCGTTACCGGATAAAACAGGGCAGTACGAAATTGGGGTCGGTTTGAGCTAAGGAAGCTCTGAACAAGTCTCCCGTTCGCCCTGAGCTTGTCGAAGGGTGAAC
>CAYIQV010000179.1:0-4198 GCA_964365635.1 uncultured Acidiferrobacteraceae bacterium | reverse complement strand
CTCAGGAGATTGTCGCGAACCAGCCTTAGCGCCAGGCCGCTCAGATTCGTTGCCGTGCTTGCAGTAGCCATAGTGTTGATATTCAGGTAAGCGTCACTGCTTTTTGCGCCGAGTGGTTCAAATATAGTTGAGATAACCGCCCAAGCCAAATAATTTTTCGCATTTTCCTTTTCATAATCATATCGTTCCCGCGATGATGCGAATGACGCGCTGATCGTGTTTAATGTGACGACTATCGGAATGTGGCTTGGTCGGGCCTGATTGAAATTACCAGATCCTTCTACCGAAGCCGCCGAGCTATACAAAACCCACCATCACTTTTCCCAGCCGTGGAAATGATGATGGCTAGACCCCATGTAAATGCTGATGCTGCAACTTCAAGGATAGACAGATTCCAGGTGTTCACCATCATTTCTATGGGTTTCCTCAAGAACAAAACATGCTTGACATGGATTGATGATATATTTAGAATAATTCTAAATCGAGATAATCGATTTATTATTGTATAAGATTCAGTTAGTTATATATTTTTTTCTAACCAGGAGAAAACTATGCAAAAACTCAAAGGGTCAAAAACAGAAGATAACCTCAAGGCCGCTTTTGCCGGCGAATCCCAGGCCAACCGGCGCTATCTGTATTTTGCCGCCAAAGCGGATGTGGAAGGCTTTAACGATGTTTCTGCCGTATTTCGTTCTACCGCGGAAGGTGAAACGGGCCATGCCCATGGTCACCTGGAGTATTTGGAGCAGTGCGGTGACCCGGCCACCGGTCTTCCGATTGGCCCTACCGGCGATAACCTGAAGGCAGCGATTGCTGGCGAGACCCACGAATACACCGATATGTATCCGGGGATGGCCAAGAAGGCGCGTGACGAAGGGTTTGACGAGATCGCCGATTGGTTTGAGACGCTGGCCAAGGCCGAGCGTTCCCATGCCAACCGTTTCCAGAAGGCCTTGGATACCCTCGGCAAGTAAGCAGTTATAGTCAAAAACCAGGGCTGGGTGACCCGGCCCTGGTTTTTTTCACCTCTTGCAATCAGTAATGGATAATTAACCATGGCTGCTCCTACAGACGAAAACCGTCGCGAAGGAAGTCTTGAAGCGCCGACCCGCCACGCGCTCGACTGGCGTAATCCCGATTTCTATAACGAAGCATCACTCCACAAAGAACTCGAGCGCGTTTTCGATATCTGCCACGGATGTCGACGTTGCTTCAATCTGTGTAACGCTTTCCCCACCTTGTTTGACGCTATCGATGCCTCCGAGAGCATGGAACTCGATGGCGTGGACAAAAAAATATATGGACAGGTAGCAGACCACTGTTACCTCTGTGACATGTGTTACATGACCAAGTGCCCTTACGTGCCACCGCACGAGTGGAATCTCGATTTCCCGCACCTCATGCTGCGCGCCAAGGCCGTGAAATTCAAAAAAGGCGAGACAAGCACGCGCGATAAATTCCTGACCAGCACCGATATGGTGGGCAGACTCGCCGGTATTCCCGTGGTCGTGCAGGCTGTCAATACAGCCAACAAGAGCAAGCTGGTGCGCAAGGCCATGGACAAGATTATTGGCATCCACCCGGATGCCATCCTGCCGGCCTATCACAGCGACACTCTGCGTAAGCGTGCCGCGCGTCGACCCGCCCAAGACATGGTCGCGAAACCGACGGCGTCGACACGCGGGAAGGTGGCCTTGTTCGCCACCTGTTACGGCAACTATAACGAACCGCAGATCGGCGAGGACTTGATTGTGGTGTTCGAGCATAACGGCATTCCCGTGACCATCGCCGAGAAGGAACAATGCTGCGGCATGCCCAAGCTCGAACTCGGCGATCTGGAGGCGGTGGCCCGCGCGAAGGATGCCAATATCCCCAGACTGGCGAAGTTGGTGAACGAGGGCTGGGACATCGTTGCCCCGGTACCCTCTTGTGTGCTCATGTTCAAGCAGGAATTGCCCTTGATGTTTCCAGATGATCCGGATGTCATGCTGGTGCGCGACGCTATTTACGATCCGTTTGAGTACCTGATGCTGCGGCACAAGGAAGGCAAGCTCAAGACGGATTTTAAAAAATCACTGGGGACTATTTCTTATCACGTTTCCTGCCACCTGCGTGTACAGAACCTGGGAATGAAAACCCGCGACATGTTGCAGTTGGTGCCCGAGACCAAGGTAGATCCGATCGAGCGTTGTTCCGGACACGACGGTAGCTATGCGGTCAAGAGTGAGTTCCACAAGATCTCGATGAAGATCTGCAAACCCGTGGTTAACCGTGTCGAACAAAGCGGCGCGGAACATTACTCCAGCGATTGCCCCATGGCCGGCCACCAGATCGAAAACGGCCTGCAAAGCGGCAAGGCACCGGAGCATCCACTGACGCTGTTGCGCATCGCGTATGGCCTGTAGTCAGAATTGATGGAGGAAACATGATGATGCAAACTATTTCGAATCGGAGCACAGACGAGACGGTTATGAAAAAATTGAATCGCGACGATCTTTTTCCCCTCGAGAAATACGCCGAAATCCGCCCGCAATTCCGCGCGCAGGTCATGGCGCACAAGAAAAATCGCCACGTTGCCATCGGGCCACACGCGACCCTTTATTTCGAAGATCGCCTGACGATGCAATACCAGGTGCAGGAAATGCTGCGCGTGGAACGGATTTTTGAGGCGGAGGGCATCAATGACGAACTCGGGGTCTACAACCCCCTGATCCCCGATGGTTCCAACTGGAAGGCCACCTTCATGGTGGAATATGACGATATCGAGGATCGCCGCGTTGCCCTGAAAAAGCTGAAAGGCGTCGAGAACCGGGTCTGGGTCAAGGTGGCCGGGTTTGAGCCCGTCCGTCCGATCGCGGATGAGGACCTGGAACGTGAAGACGCGGAAAAAACGTCTTCCGTCCATTTTCTGCGGTTTGAACTGATGCCAGATATGGTGAAGGCCGTCAAGCAGGGCGCGGCCATCTCCATGGGTATTGATCACCCCGCCTATACATATAAAGTCGATCCGCTCCCGCCATCGGTGCGCGACTCGCTGGCGCAGGACCTGAGCGGCTGACAAGTTGGATGTCGCGGTTCCTGATCGGCGGCGCCATGTGGCGCCGTTTGATTTTGCGCCGCCTTCTCGAACGGCGCGGGTTTCTGCTGTATACTGCGCGCCCGATGCACGGGACCTCACGTTTTCATAGCGCACACGCCAGCGACGGCACGTTTTCCTTTCGCGGTATAGTTCTGGCTGTTGTCATGGTTGTCGTGGCAACGCCACTTTATGCCGCACGCAATAAGTTCGGCGAGGTTATGCCGGATAACGGTTATGTAGAGACCCCAACGGCGCCATGGAAGGAGAGTGAAGTTGCTATTCCCGCGTATCCGGAGGATAAGGATCTGGTCAGCATCTCCCTGTCGTCGCGCGACACCCTCAAGCTGTATATCGACCCAAAATCCTTCTCACGTGCCGCGGACGGCGTTGCCCGTATTACGCTGGTGGTAGAAAGCCCCTCGGGCGTCAGAAGTGTTTTCTTCGATGGCATGCGTTGCGACACACCGCAGTACAAGACCTATGCGGTCGGTACATCCGATCGTAAATTTTCCCCAGCACGAAATGCCAAATGGCAGGCGATACCCACCCCGGCGTTCAATGCCTTCCGGGATTACCTGTACAACAAATACCTTTGCGACGGTTATCCCTCTACCGCGCGCACGCCGGAAGAATTTGTAAAAGCCATCAAATAGCCGTATAGACAAACCTCTTTCATTTTTGATCTTTTGATTCATGAGCACAGCCTACGATTCCTCCGCCATCGAAGTATTGACCGGCCTTGAACCGGTGCGCCGCCGTCCGGGCATGTACACCCAGACGGAGCGGCCCAATCACCTGGCCCAGGAAGTCGTCGACAACGGCGTGGACGAGGCAATTGCCGGACACGCCAAGCGTATCGATGTTGTCCTTTATAAGGATGGTTCGCTCGCGGCCACGGACGACGGCCGCGGCATGCCGGTGGACAAACACAAAGCCGAGGGCGTGTCGGGTGTGGAAGTGATCCTGACGCGCCTGCATGCCGGCGGGAAATTCTCCAACAAGAATTACACGTACTCGGGCGGTCTGCACGGCGTCGGCGTGTCGGTGGTGAATGCGTTGTCGAAGAAGCTCGAGGTGTTGGTCCGGCGTGGTGGCAAGGAATACAAGATTGCCTTCGCC
>CAYIQV010000178.1:0-4207 GCA_964365635.1 uncultured Acidiferrobacteraceae bacterium | reverse complement strand
GCTCGCGGCCTTTCTCGCGAAACTGCTCGACAGCCCCGGCCAGACTTACCTCGCACTGTCGGAAGCACAGTTTCGTTATCCGGTGGACAAATACACCGTCGCGGCGCTGATGGATACCGTTGGAAATTACTTCCGGCACGCGCGCAGAGAAATGGAACCGACAAAGGAAATCGGCGAGGCACTGGCGCTGCCGGAACAATGGGTGGATACGGCGAACGAAGAACTGGCGGCGCTGCTTGAAGGGGCGCCGACTTTGAAACCGGAGATCGTCGCCATGCTGACGCTCGCTCATACCGGCGAGGCGTGGGTGACGCCGATTATTGCGGTCACGTCCGCGACCGGAACCCTGCTACGCCGTAAACTCGAACCGGTGGTGAATCCCGTGTTGCAGCAATACGCGGTATTGCGGAAACTGGCGCAACCCCAGGACGGGACAAGTTCACGCCGACGTGGGTTGCCGAGATAACAATCTGTGTAGGGTGTGCAAAAGCGAAGCGTTGCGCACCGTTACGGTGTTCTGGTGCGCTTCGCTGCCGCTCAGCACACCCTACATTTTTTATTTCTTATCGTCGTCTTTCTTTTTATTTCGGCCGATCTTGTCGATCGACACCACGACGCTCTTCTGCGGTTCATCGGTGTAGTGCGGACGCATGTTCATCGGCTGGCCCGCCTCTTCGCTCAGCTCGCGCTCGCGCGCCGTGATCAGCACCAGACACTGGCGGATGCCATTGATGGTGCGCTCGGACAAGGGATGCTTCAGGCCGGGTTGCGTGGCCGTGTCCTTGATGACATCAGTCAACACCAGCTTCATGGCCTTCAGAACCTGGAATTCCTTGCTGTCGAGGGGGTTGCTCATGGTCGGTCGTGCCGGTAACAGTGATGGCGCGGCAGGTTACAGCGAACTACGGTGGTTGGCAAATCAGGTACGCGGGATTGTGGCGTCCGCGGTGAGGATCGGGGATTTTGTGGCGTAGTGGTTCTTGTAGTAGAGCACTTTTTTCACATAGCCTTGGGTCTCGTCATAGGGCGGAATGCCCTGATACTGCAACACGGCATTCTCGCCGGCGTTGTAGGCGGCAATAACCAGATGAATCTTGTTGTTGAACAACCCGGACAGGTGACGCAGGTACTGGACACCGGCGCGGACATTCTCCGCTGGGTTATAAATATCGAACACGCCATAGCGCTTGGCGGTCTGCGGCATGAGCTGCATCAACCCGCACGCGCCCTTGTTCGATACCGAGTAGGGATTGAACGCTGACTCCACCGTCATCACGGCCTTGACGAGCGCGAACTCCACGCCAAATTCATCGGCATAACGCTGGATCAAACGGTCGTAGGTCGAAGGGTCTTCGCGAAACACCGGGCTGTTCTTTTGCGCCGCGAGCCTGCCCGCATCCCGGACGGCGGCGGTGACGCGCACCAGACGCGCGCGCTTGTCGCTCACCTGGTGATCCGTCACCATGCGCGTGCCATTCGGCATTTCATAGACGTATATATCCCCCTGCGCGGTTCCGCAGACAGCCACCGACGCCAACAGCCCCAAGGCCGCCAGACGCCGCTTCGTCGCAGGCAGTTTATGCATTCGTCACTTTCCGGAATGTGAGTGTATTCATGGATATATAGAGCATATCCCGTGCCAGCGGAAACCCTGACCGACGGAAGGCTAACTAACGGGAATGAATGGGCTTTTAAAAATCGGGGTGGCAACAAAGAGGCAAACCCTTGCCGCTGAGCGTCAGGAATCCAGCAATTCCGTGTCATCGTGGGAATACGGCGGGGAACAGCAACAGAGGATTTTCAGCTCGCCTTTTCCGGTATTTTCAATCCGGTGCGGCGTGCCGGGCGGGATGCAGATCGTTTCCCCCACGCCTACCGTAAGCGTCTCTTTGCCCAGCGTCATCAAACCTGTACCCGCTGTGATGTGATAAATCTCCTCGCTGCGCTGATGCTTATGCAACTGCGTGGTCATACCCACCGGCACCACCGCTTCCGCCAGACTCTGATTCGCGTTGCCATGCACGGATGGGTGCATCAGCTCGCGGATGATGGAGCCGTCTTTGGTTATAAATGGTTTTATTTCTGTATAGTGAGTTTTGCTCATCACGTTCGAATCGAACTAAGAATGTAGGGTGGATAATGTCCACTTAGATCTTTCCAAGAGAGATAATCTCTCGCCCAGGAAATGTTTCCTGCAATGCTTTTGTCAATTTTCCGGACACTTCCTCAATGAACCGGAGTGTGTCAGTTGTATGCTCAAACACCTGATCGGTAGATTGCTTAACTGTAATATACAATCTTTTTCCAAGAGCCGCCTCAATATGCTCAAATGAGTAGTTCTGTCCTTCAATGAAGTCTGCTTTCTCTAACAAAGGTTGAACTTGATTAATATGTAACTTTGAGCGTTCATTGATTGCATCAATAGCACTTTGGTATTTTGCAAATCCAACAGTTATTTCCCCAAGGAGATTGCGGTGTTTAGTCTCAAGAAGGAAAGATATCGAATCAAAATCTAGTGATATGTCATCCCTAATAAGACCAAGAACCGGCGGCATCTGAAGAAATGCAGCTTTGTCATGTTTGTACGGTTCGATGAACTGGGTTTCAATATTCTTCAGCCTATTAAACGTGCGTATTAGTGAAAATACCGCCCTGTTTCCGGCCGCAACATTACTACTAGCCAATTCCTCAATATTCTTCATTGCCTGCAACTTAAATGCATACTTTGCACCTAAATATGCAGCCAAAAGTGTAGTCACTGCGGGCAATATCACGGTGTAGGCGGTGTCAAACGACTTCCCGTCTAACACCCCACCAACAGCAAAGCCGATAAAGAAAACAAGTACCGAAACTATTACTTCATTCTCTGCTTTCATGTTCGTGCCCGATATTGCGTTAACTAAGCCCTGTAGGTTGGGATGAGCATCGCGAACCTCAACATGGCTGGCCTGCGGCATTCCAGCCTATCGTTGGGGTTCATTTCATTCACCCCAACCTACCGTGCTTTTAAAAACAAAAGCCGCCTTTCGGCGGCTCAACTGCATTTATGCGGCGGCTAATATAGCCTTGCGAACGGATTGGGGCAGGGTAACCGGAATGAAAAAACTCTCGGGGTACAAATAGTCGTCGCCGGATTCGTCGATGACGCGGATATGGTCATGCTTTGCCGCTGCGGAATCAGGGATGGCGACATATACTTTTCTTTTTTCCAGCGACGCTGCATAGCCCTTGTTACGGACACAAATGACCAGATGCCTTGGTGATGGATGTGATTTTGTCATGATAAATTCTCTAAGAACCGCTTAATCTTGAATTCCTTCTTTCCGATGCCAGTCGCTTCGTACCAATGAATTTCGGCGACATGAACGCTGCCATCCGATAATTTAACCTTAGCAATACCTTTCCGCTTTCGCCAGCGGCCCTTTCCATACAATTTCCGCAGTCGGGCAATTTCCCGAATCCTGGAGCTTGTCGCAAATGTCTCGACTTGGGTTATTTCGCCGAGAATTTCAAAGTACATGCGGGCATCGTGGCAAAGCAGATGATGCCCGTCAAGAAAAAGCCGCCCAAGGGGCGGCTTTTGATTATTTACTGCCTGGACCCCGGCTTTCGCCGGGGTGACAGAGACTCACCCCACCCACACCCTCGCATTCCTGAACATCCGCATCCACGCGCCGTCTTCGCCCCACGAATCCGGGTGCCAGGAATTGGCGATGGCGCGAACCGCGCGTTCGGGGTGCGGCATCAGGATGGTGAAGCGGCCGTCGAGCGTGGTGAGGCCGGTGATGCCGTGCGGCGAGCCGTTCGGGTTGTACGGATAGGTTTGTGTCAGGTCACCGCGGTTGTCGACGAAACACAGCGCCACCTGTTTATCCAGAATAATCTGCTCGATGTGTTCAGGATCGCGGAACTCGGCGCGGCCTTCGCCGTGGGCCACCGCGATCGGCATCATCGAACCCTGCATGCCTTGCAGGAAAATAGAGGGATTCTGCGGCACCTGCACCATGCATACCCGCGCCTCGAACTGCTCCGAGTGGTTGCGCACGAAATGCGGCCAGCGCTCGGCGCCGGGGATGATCTCGTGCAGATTCGACATCATCTGGCAGCCGTTGCAGATACCGAGCGCGAAGGTGTCCTTGCGCGTGAAGAACGCCGCGAACTCGTCGCGCGCGCGGGCATTGAACAGGATCGACTTGGCCCAGCCTTC
>CAYIQV010000177.1:0-4239 GCA_964365635.1 uncultured Acidiferrobacteraceae bacterium | reverse complement strand
TCACGTGGCGCAACGGCCACGCCTATGACGTGGAAATCGTGGACTATCACTGAACCGAGGACAACCCTGATGAAGACGCGTAAGACCAAAACTACCCTGCGGCGCGACATCCCGCCGATCCATCCCGGTGAGGTACTCACCGAGGACTTTATGAAGCCCCTCGGCATCACACAGTATCGCCTCGCCAAGGAGACGAGCGTGCCACCGCGCCGCATCAATTTGATTGTGCAAGGACGGCAGGCCATTACGGCCGATACTGCATTGCGGCTCGGACGCTACTTTGGCATGGAGGCGCAATTCTGGATGAATCTTCAGGCGCGCTACGACCTTGAAGTGGCGGAGATAGAACTATCCAAACGGCTCACACGTGAAGTAACGCCACGAGCCGCCGCATGAACTTTGACCGGAACTGCCGGAATTTCCCTTGACCCTGATTCATAAAGTATTACTCTCTTACAATTAAAGTAACTATTTCATGTGTGGATGCGATCATGCGTGTCACCAGTAAAGGCCGGGTTACTATCCCCACTGAAGTTCGACAAAAGGCCGGTCTGCTCCCTAATACCGAAATAGAGTTTGTCGTAAGAGACAATACGGTTATCATCAGGAAATTGAAGAAAACTCCTCGTCGCGGCAGTCGTCTGCGGGCGACCATGCGCGGTAAAGCCACTACGCGCCTTAGTACCGATGAAATCATGGCCCTGACTCGCGATAACTGAGAGCGTGTGGCACCGATGATGGCCGACATTCAGTCTGATCACCGCAAATAGCAACCAAGATACGCCGCGCGCACGTGTCCATTACCATCAAAACTCCCGATGAAATCGAAAAAATGCGTATCGCCGGGCGGCTTGCCGCCGAGGTGCTGCACATGATCCGGCCCCATGTCGAGCCCGGCATCACCACCGGCGAGCTCGACCGGATCTGCCATGATTACATTGTCGACGTCCAGCAGGCCATTCCCGCCCCGCTCAACTACAAGGGTTATCCCCGGTCTATCTGCACCTCGGTCAATCATCAGGTATGCCATGGGATCCCGGGCGACAAGCGCCTCAAAAAGAGTGACATCGTCAACATCGATATCACCGTCATCAAAGACGGTTATCACGGCGACACCAGCAAAATGTTTTTTGTCGGCGAACCGTCGATTCAGGCGAAACGCCTGGTCCAGATCACACATGAGTGCATGCTGAAAGGCATCGCGGTGGTCCGCCCTGGCGCCCACCTGGGCGACATCGGCCACGCCATCCAGACCCATGCCGAGCAGCATCATTTCTCCGTGGTGCGTGAATATTGCGGTCATGGCATCGGGCGTAATTTCCACGAAGACCCGCAAGTGCTGCACTACGGCACACCGGGAACCGGGATCGAACTCGTGCCCGGCATGATTTTCACGATCGAGCCGATGATCAACGCCGGCAGAAAAGAGGTCAAGCTCCTGCCGGACAACTGGACGGTGGTGACCCGCGATCATTCACTCTCGGCACAATGGGAGCACACCATTCTGGTGACGCAGGACGGACACGAAATACTGACGCTGTCTTCCGGCGACAGCCCATGACCGCCGCCAGCAAATAGGCACTGAGCGCCGCGTGACTACCGCCAGGGACAGCTTGTTCAACGGCCGGGAATTCGACCGGGCCCTGGCACAAACCGGTAATCCGTTGACGCTTTTTCGCCAGGCACTCAAAGATGGGCGTGAACACCTGCAGCAGCGTTTCTTCGATAACGCCAGCGCGCAGTTTCTTGTCACATCGCATGCCTGGCTTGTTGACCAGTTGCTCGTTCGCGCCTGGCACCGTCATCTTTCCCTGTTGCCGCCCGCGACCCGCATTGCCCTCGTGGCCGTGGGCGGGTATGGACGCGGCGAACTGCATCCCGCGTCCGACATCGACCTCATGGTGTTGCTCGACAAGGATGACATAAACAAATTACGCGGGTTCCTGGAAACGCTGCTGCGTTTCCTGTGGGACATGGGTCTCGAGGTCGGCCACAGCGTGCGCACCCTCAAGGATTGCGTGCGCGAGGGTAAAAACGATATCACCGTCACGACCAACCTGATGGAATCGCGGCTGCTGCATGGCGACGATGAACTCTTCGAGCGCATGCGCCACGTGACCCATGCCGCCAAGATCTGGCCGAGCAAGAAGTTCTTTGCCGCCAAGCGCAAGGAGCAGAAGGATCGGCACCATCGTTTCGATGACACCGCCTACAACCTCGAACCGAACATCAAGGACGGTCCCGGCGGGCTACGCGATATCCAGATGATCTCCTGGGTGACGCAACGTCATTTCGATACCACTTCCTTGCACGACCTGGTCGATCGTGAGTTTCTGAGCGAGGAGGAATACCACGCGCTCATCCGTGGACGTAATTTCCTGTGGCTGGTGCGCGCCGGTCTGCATTACGTTGCCGGCCGCCGCGAAGATCGCCTGCTCTTCGACCACCAGCGGACACTCGCCAAGCACTTCGGTTACTCCGACGAACACGGGATCCTGGCGGTAGAACAGTTCATGAAGCGTTATTACCGTACCATCAAGGAACTGTCGCTATTGAGTGAAATCCTGTTGCAACACTTCGAAGAGGCAATTCTTTCTTCCGGAAGGGCAAAAATCAAACCCATCAATCGTCGTTTCCAGTCGCATCTCGGCTTCGTCGAAGTCACCCATCCCAGGGTGTTCGAGCGCGCACCGTTCGCCATGCTGGAAATCTTTCTGATCCTGCAACAACACCTGGAGCTCAAAGGCGTGCGCGCCGACACCATCCGTCTTTTGCGTGCGAACCTGCCACGCATCGACAGCAAATTCCGCAAGGACCTGGCGTGCCGCAGCCTTTTCATGGAAATCCTGCGTCAGCCGCATGGCATTACCCATGAGTTGCGGCGCATGAACGCCTATGGCGTGCTTGGCGCCTACCTGCCCGCCTTTGGCAAAATTGTCGGCCAAATGCAACATGACCTGTTCCACGTCTACACGGTGGACGCGCATTCGCTGATGGTCGTGCGCAACTTGCGGCGCTTCACCGTGCCTGAATTTCGCCATGAATTTCCGCTGCCGAGCGAGATCATCCAGGAGGTGGTCAAACCCGAGAGGCTCTATCTCTCCGGTTTGTTTCACGACATCGCCAAGGGCCGCGGTGGCGATCACTCGGTCCTGGGCGAGGAAGAAGTCGAAAGCTTCTCACGCCTGCACAACTTGAGTGAATACGACACACGCTTTATCAAATGGCTGGTACGTCATCACCTGGTGATGTCGGACACCGCGCAACGCGCGGACATCTCCGACCCCGAGGTGGTGCGCCAATTTGCCCAAAAAGTGGGCGATCAGGAACACCTGGACAACCTGTATCTGTTAACAGTCGCCGATATGCGTGGCACGAGCCCAGTCGTGTGGAACACGTGGAAGGGTCGTCTGTTGTCGCAACTCTACAGCGCCACCACACGTCTGCTGCGACACGGCATCGCCGAGCCAATCGACCTTGCGGCCCGTGTGGCCGACCTGCGCCAAGCTGCCCTCGATCTCCTCCGTCCGTCCGGCCTGTCACCAGAACTTGTCGCGACATTCTGGCAGAATCTGGATGCCGATTACTTTCTGCCGTATGACGCGGAGAGCCTGGCGTGGCAGGCGCAGGCCATTGCCGGCGCGCACGCCACGGAACTGCCGATCGTGGCCACGCGTTACTCCCCCGATCTCGGTGGCAGCGAGTTTCTCATCTACACGCCGGATCGTGATGACCTGTTCGTGATCATGACGGCGGGATTTGACAGAATGAACCTGTCCATCATGGACGCGCGCATTCATACCCTGCGCAACGGCTTTGCCCTCGATACCTTTGTTGTGCTCGATCACTCGGGGCAGGCTGTCAGTGATCCGCGGCAACTGGCGTCGTTGCAAAAAGCCATGCGCGATCAGCTGCTGAACCCGCGTCCCGGCCGGGACATGCAATCCACCGGCCTGTCGCGTCAACTCAAACACTTTCCGATTGAAACACGCGTGACCTTCAGCCCTTCGCCCAAGGGACAACTGACCATCATGGAAGTGATGGCGCAGGATCGTCCCGGCCTGCTGTACCAAGTGGCGCTCGCGCTCAAGCATTGCCACGTCAACCTGGTGGCCGCCAAGGTTTCACCATATGGCGAGCGCGCGGAAGATATTTTCTTCGTCAACAACAGGGCTCAGCCGCTGACGGACAAAATGCAGCTGACCTGTCTTGAGACAGAAATTATCACACGGCTCGGAC
>CAYIQV010000176.1:0-4278 GCA_964365635.1 uncultured Acidiferrobacteraceae bacterium | reverse complement strand
CGCGCCGCCGCCGATCTTGCCAAGAGCGGATATATCCCAGCCGACCTCTACGAGCGCGCTAAAAAGGCGCTTGTCGATTACCGGGCGCACAAGGGGAACAGAAATAAGTGATCGACCCGGCAACGAACCCCACCCGTAATCGCACCTGGAAAGCCAAGCTCGAATATTATTTTACCCGTACTGAAAGCGCGATCGCCATCGGCGGCCTTGTGCTCCTGCTGTTACTCTCGCTCGCCGAAATTGTCGCGCGCAATATTTTCCATACCGCGATTCCCGGCGCGGATATCCTGGATCGCAATCTCGTTCTGTGGATAAGCTTTCTGGGCGCGGTCATGGCGGTGCGTGAGCGTCACATAAAAATCGACGTCGTCGCTGCCTGGATGCCCGAGGCCTGGCGCCGGAGACTGGAGCGCCCGATCTTTTTCTTTTCCGCCATGGTCTGCGGCGCCATGTTCTGGTTCTCAACGCATTTCTGGATAGAAGAATGGCGGCATGCCTCGGATGCCGACAAATGGATCGCCGCCATGAGCATCATCATCCCCCTGTGCTTTTTTCTGCTGGCATCCCATTTCGTCATACGCTTCCTGATTGGCCCCCGTTCCGCCAAGCGCGCGCCATGACCGTTATCATTATCATTCTCCTCGTCGTTATCGCGCTGCTGGGCGTGCCTCTTTTTATTGTGCTGGGCGCAGGCGCCCTCATCGCCGCCGATGCCGCCGGTCTTGATCCGGCGATTCTGTCCGGCGAGATATTGCGACTGTCTTCTTCGTCCAGTCTTATGGCGATCCCGTTGTTTACGCTGGCGGGTGTCTCCCTGTCCCGCGGCGGCGCGCCACAACGCCTGGTACAGTTGTTCAACGCCGGCTTCGGCTGGATGCCTGGAGGTCTGGCCATTGTTGCCATCGCCTCGTGCGCCTTTTTCACCGCCTTTTCCGGCGCCTCGGGCGTGACCATTCTGGCACTCGGTGGACTGCTCTACCCCATGCTGACCACGGAAGGCTACTCCAAACGGTTTTCGCTTGGCTTGCTGACCTCCTCCGGATCGGTGGGACTGATGTTTCCGCCGAGCATCGTGGTGCTGCTCTATGGCATCGTGGCTGGCGTCAGCATTGAACATCTGTTTATGGCGGGAATTGTTCCGGGGATACTGCTGGTCGTCATGTTATCGCTCTACAGCATGGTGTCGTCCCGCAAACTCGGGTTGGTTCCGCATATCTTCTCGCTCCCCGCCCTGAAGACAGCCATCCGCGATGGCATCTGGGATCTGCTGCTGCCCATCGGCATCGTCGTCGGTATCTTCGGCGGCTATGTCACCGCGACGGAAGCCGCGACCTGCTCTGCCGCCTATGCGCTGCTGCTTGAAACCGTCATCCACCGCCACATCAATTCATTTTCAAAATTGTACGAGGTCTTCAAGGAGACCTGCGTGCTGGTGGGGAGCCTGCTGATCATTCTCGGCATCGCCTTGGGCCTGACCAATTTGTTGATCGACGCACAGGTGCCCATGCTCATCCTGCCGCTGCTGGAACAAGACGTAAAAACCCAGATGCAATTTCTGATGCTGCTGAATGTGTTTCTGCTGGGTGTCGGCTGCATGATGGATATTTTTTCCGCCATCTTGGTCGTGGTGCCGCTTATCCTGCCGCTGGCGCTTCACTTTGGCGTCGATCCGGTACACCTGGGCATCGTGTTTATGGCCAACCTCGAAATCGGTTATCTCACGCCGCCCGTGGGCATCAATCTGTTCCTGGCCAGCCAGCGTTTCAAGGAACCGATGCTGAGTTTATTTGTCGCCGCTATCCCCTTTTTGCTTATCATGCTGGTCTGGCTTGCCTTGGTCACCTACATCCCGGAACTGTCACTGTGGTGGAGAAGATTCTAGTGTCACAATCCTGAACATCGGGCGACGCCTGGACTGGCGTAATTATTCCCTCACCCCTCAACTTCCTTTCACCCTGCCTGCTGGATTCAAATCTTTCATAGGCTGAATCCATATCTTTTGTGGAATAGAAGCTCCTCCCCTCCGTCCTTAACTAAGTCGTAATGCGGAAACCCGCTTCCACCCGTTTGTTGCTCCTTAAGGAAACGTGCAACGCGTCGCGATGCAGCACAAAAAGGTTCTTCACTTAATCAAGACTGGAGGAGATTTTCCTATGAAATTTAGACCCATTACAGCAGCCGCGACGCTGCTGAGTCTCGCCGTGGCTGGCGCCATACCGGCGACCCAGGCCGGCAGTGCCGGCTCAGGCACTGTGACCCTGATCCAGACTGGCGATATCCACGGTCACCTGGTGCCCCGGCCTAATTTGCGCAGTGATTCCATCGGCCATACCATGGAAGGTGGCGTGGCGCGCATGTACACCCTCATCAAGGGTTTTCGTCAAGAATCCATCAATGATTACGGCGTGGATCGCACGCTCCTGATCAATACCGGCGATACCCTGCAGGGTTCCGGCGAAGCGCTGTTCAGCCGCGGCCAGGCCATGATCGATGTGCTGAACCTGTTTGGTTACGTGGCGCATACCCCCGGCAACTGGGATTTCCTGTATGGCACGGCCCGCTTCGAGGAAACCTTCAAGGGCACGGCGACCGCCGCACCGCTGGCGAACTGGAATGCCCTGAGTGCCAATCTCTATTACACCAATCAATTCGATCCCACGGCCATATGTGGCAGGGCGGATGCGAGCGGCAACAAATACAAACGTGTACTGCCCGCCTACAGCATCACGCAGGTGGGTAATGTGAAGGTGGGTATCCTCGGGCTGACCACGGCGCGCGCCATTGCTGCCGTCGGCACCTCCGTCACCCTGAATTACTCTTTCACCGATAGCAAGACCGAAGTGCCCTGCCTGGTCGATGTGCTGCGCAATCAGGAAAAGGTGGATGTGGTCGTGATGATTTCCGAGATGGAAATGGCACGCGACATCCAGATCGCCGAAACGAATGCTTCCAACCCGGATGTGATCCTGAACTCGGACATGCACGAGCGCACCACTGCCCCGATCGTCATCACCCGCGCCAACGGCAGTCAAACGCTGATCGTGGAACAGGGACAGGATGGCACCGTGGTGGGCAAGCTGAAGCTGAAGGTCAAGAACGGCAAGATCATCGACTGGAAATTTATACAGCATGTTGTGACCGAATCCATCGTGGAGGACGCAACCATCGCCGCCAAGGTGGCCGAGGTACGCGCACCTTATGTGGCGGGAACCTTCGTGCCTGGCCAGAAGGTGACGGTCGGTGGCAACACCACCGAGCTGCTGCGCCCGGTGGACGAAGTCGTTGCCTACACCCAAGTGGGCCTGCACCGCTCCAACTTCGTGGATGAGGACATGCCCGCGGTGGTCGAAGGCACGTCCCATAACCTGATCGCCGATGCCATGAGCGCTGTGTCCGGGGCCGAAAGCGCCTCCATCCGTGGCTTCCGCTACGGCACCCACGTCCCGGCAGGCTGGCCCATCACCATGGAGGACATCTACCACTATGTGCCGATCGCGGCCAAGCTGGGACGAACCACCAAGGCGTGCGGCGCTGATCTGAAGTTCGCGATCGAGCAGTCTACGCAGGGGACGTTCGCGTCCGATCCCACCCTATGGGCGGGCGGCTGGATGTTCGGCTACAATGGCGTGAGCTTCGATCTTGATGCCTGCGACGGCCTCCTGGGCGCGACGCCGGTGCCTGTTAACGGACCGACCCTCGCTCTTCCCACCCGGCCCTGGGGTACCAACCGTGGCAGCAACATCAAGGTGAACGGCGCGCCGCTCAAGGACATGGACATCTACGACAGCCGCCCCGCCAGCGCGACCTACCAGCAATGCTTAAGTGCAGACGGAGGCCCGGCCTACGAGGGCTACAAGGTCGCAGGCTACTGGTATGCGGACGCCAAGACCACCATCAACAACTGCAACCCCTGCATCGGCCGCCAGATTCAGGTAGTCAAGACGGATGGTTCGGTGGTGCAGGTCGCAGGCCCGGGCGCACCAGCCACGCTGCCCCCAAGCGAAGAGTTGATGGATATCACCGAGGCAGTGGTCAAGTACCTGCGTGAAAACCTGGGTGGAACGGTGACCGAAAGCAATCTGCCGATTCACCGCCTCACCGTGAAGCGGCTGCCAACCATCAACCCCCCTGGCTATTCGTTCAGGATGATTCAACCGCTCAAGGGAGCGTCGGCCGCAACTTGCCCAGCTCTGTAACCTTCGGACAGACAACGTAGTAACAGCCCGGCATGTGCCCGGCTGTTTTTTTGTGCGAGGCTTAAATAAAAACGAGGCCACA
>CAYIQV010000175.1:0-4287 GCA_964365635.1 uncultured Acidiferrobacteraceae bacterium | reverse complement strand
GGGGCTTTGTTGGGGCTGGGGGGGGGCTTGTGCTGCTGGGCGCCGGCGTGCGAAATGATGCGCCCGGCCGGGATGGCTCCGTTTTGGAGTGCCCAGAAGAATTTTCCGAACCATTCATCCTGTTTTTCCGGGGTGGTCTCGACCTCAGAGAGGGCACGGGCTACCCGGGTATAGGTCCCGACGATGTCCTGGTCGACGGCCTCGCCGACCTTGGTCTTAAGACGGTATTTCTTGTCCCAGATATCGAGCGAAGCCGGCTGCATCGGGATTTCAGTAGCAACCGGGTTTTGTGCCTGTAATTGAACGACCTTCATTCCTTTATATCCTCCGGTGCCTGTGTTATTGGGCGCTGACTATGCCGTTTATAGGTGTATCACTAGGTATCGGGCCTGAGACCTTGGCCAACCACAACATGTAGTATGTTTTATCCTCATAAGCTCGGTCATGTCAAGGTTGTATTTTTTTTATGGGTGGATTTAAGGAATGGCAGGCACACAGTGGTCTCTCTATATAGATACAGGAGTGGGCCAGGCATCCAGAGGGATCGTGTCCTGTCGATGTAAACCCAGAAACCCATCGAAGGTTTACATCAGGCGGGTGGGTCAGGGTGCTGGCTGTGCCCGCAATGTCTTTACGAGTGCGCCCATGTCCAGGGGGCGTTCGCTGTCTATCGTGATGACATGAGGCAGTTCTTCCGCCATGAGTGGTTCCTGCGTGGCCAGTTGATGGGCGAACACGGCAAGGTCTGCCTCCGAGGCATCGTGTCCCCGCTGTACCCGCCGCCGCACGCGCTCACGCAAAACATTTTCCGGTGCACCGATGTCGAGCATCACGAACGGCACCCGCATTTGTGTTGCCAGCGCGTGCAGCCGATCGCGTTGTGTGCGCTTGAGAAAGGCCGCATCCACGATCACCGTGTACCCGGCACGCAGGATGATCTCCGCCAGTGTGGTCAGATGAGCGTAGGTGCGTTGTCCGGCCTCGGTCGAGTACAGCCCGGTGTCGATTCCGGAGCCGCTGCGCGCCTGTGAAGCGAGTCCGTGCAGGCGTTTGCGCTCGACGTCACTGCGTACACGCACGGCATCCCCTGTCTCCAGCAGCGACTGCGTGATGGTGGTCTTGCCGCTGCCGGAAAGGCCGTGGGTGATAATCAGTGCCGCGGTGCTTGCCTGGGTATAACGGTCGGCCAGATCGGCATAGCTGCGATATTGGTCGCGTGCCTGTTGTTGTTCCTGTTCGCTCAGGCCGCTTTGACGCAGGCGGATGCACGCCACCTTGGCGCGCACCAGCGCCCGATAGACCAGATAGAACCGGAACACGGAAAGACCTGCATAATCGCCGGTGTGCTCCAGATAGGTATTGAGCGCACGGCGTGCGAGATCGGGACGTCCGCGGTCATCAAGGTCCATAACGACAAACGCCAGTTCGCTCATGACGTCGATCCAGCGCAGGTTGGCGTTGAATTCGAGGCAATCGAAAAACACCATACGCCCCTCAAGCCAGGCCATGTTGGCGAGATGGGCATCGCCATGGCATTCGCGGATAAATCCCTGCCGCTTGCGCTCCGCAAACGATGACTTGAGTTCGGCAAAGGTCAGCTCACTCCAGATTTCCAGGCGCCGCAACTGGGCCTGATCCTGTGGGTCAATCCGCGGGCGGATCTGCTCGAAATTCTGATGTACCGGTTCGTAGACGCTGTCCGGTTCGCCAAAGGGTTTGTCGTTGCCGGCGATATCGATACGGCCATGAAACTCACCCAACTCCTGCGCCAGCAGATCGATGTGTTCCGGCCCCAGCGCGCCACGCGCGAGCAGGCGATCGAGCTGTGCCTCCTGCGGGAACTGCACCATCTTGACAGCATATTCGATGACTGCACCGGGTCCATTGAGAACAGGAGCCGTGGGTTCACCGGTGATGCGGACAAGATCGAGATAAAGCTGTGGGGCAAGACGGCGGTTCAGGCGCAGATCTTCTCCGCAATAGAAGCGGCGCTGTTCCAGCGTGCTGAAATCGAGGAAGCCGAAATTAACCGGTTTTTTGATTTTGTAGGCGAAAGACCCGGTCAGCAGAACCCAGGAGATATGCGTTTCCACCACCTGGATATCCTGCGCCGGGTGACCGTAGCAGGCCGGGTTGTGTAATGCCTGAATCAGAGGTGGAAGTTGTTTGTCCACGGCACGCCGCGTCCTCTCCTTCCGCTGATTACCATCGGACGCGCCCGCGCCCGAATCCGCTACAGACTATAACCGAAACTGTCCTTGAAGCGGGCGGCGAATTCGTCGCGGGAGAAGTGGTGGTTCTGGGTGCCGTGGTGCTCGATCTTGATGGCCCCGATCAGCGCCGCGATGCGGCCAGTGGTTTCCCAGCTCATCTTGTGCGCCAGACCGTAAAGCCGGCCGGCGCGGTCGGCGTCGCCACAGCCGGTCGGGTCGTTGATCTCGTTCGCCGGGACCACCGGAATCTCAAGACGGCTGCCATGGGTGTAGATGTGCGACCCTTCTGCACCGCGGGTGACGATCAGGGCCTGCACGCGTTGTGCGAGATCCTCAAGAGTTTTCCCGGTGCGATCCTGCATGAGCTGTGCCTCGTAATCGTTCAGCGTCACCCAGGTCGCCTGATCGGTGAAGGCCAGAAGTTCCTTTCCGTTAAACAGCGGCATGCCCTGACCCGGATCGAAAATAAACGGAATGCCGGCCGCGGCGAACTGCGCGGCATGCTGGATCATGCCGTCGCGCCCGTCGGGCGAGACGATTCCGAGCGTCACGCCTTTGGCGTCCGACACCTTGTTGAGGTGTGACAGGCCCATGGCCCCGGGATGGAACGCGGTGATCTGGTTGTCGTCCATGTCGGTGGTGATGAAGGCCTGGCCGGTGTAGGCGTCGTCGAGCACCTTGAGGTGCGTGCGGTTCAGGCCGTGGCGGTCCATCCAGTCGGCGTAGGGCCCGAAGTCCTTGCCCACTGTGCCCATGGGCAGGGGATCGCCGCCCAGGAGTTTCAGGTTGTAGGCGATATTGCCGGCGCAGCCGCCGAACTCGCGGCGCATCTCCGGCACCAGGAACGACACATTCAGAATGTGCACCTTATCCGGCAGGATGTGTTTCTTGAAATGGTCGTTGAACACCATGATGGTGTCGTAGGCGAATGACCCGCAGATCAGGGCTGACATGGATACTCCCGTTTGTTCTTGGTAGGGATGACGGACTGGATCTATGGCGGCAGATTGTCAGACGCGCTTGTCCGATTTGCAAGTAAGCCGCATTGGTCCCAGACTAAACAATCATTTCTGAACCGGAGGCCTCATGAAGTTTTACGGACATCCTTAACTAGACTCGCCGCTGCATTTACAGCGTGTCAGGCTGTCTCGCCTGAACAGGCAATACCGGTGTATATTCGAGATGAGGTAGCGGTAAAACAGAAGTCGCGTTAGCAAGAGAATCGCAGTCTGAGGTAACCCCGTGGTTGTAAATTGAACCGCGGCACACGGGGCCACGACCAACGACACAAGAAATGGAGGCTGGAATATGCGAACGCCAAAATTCGGTGGAGCCATGGGGTGCGTACTGCTGGCGGCACTGTTAAGCAGCATGGGCGCCCATGCCGCCGTAACCGACACCAAAAAACCATCCAAGCAACAGCCGGTCAGTGCCGTGGCCGATACACAGGCCAGCGCACGCCGCCAGGGGGCGGTCAACGTCAGCGGTATCAACTGGGCGTGCCGTGGTACGCATTGCAGTGCCTCGGCCATGCCGTCGGCCGTCGCCGCGCCGGTGGCGGTGTGCCAAGGGCTTGCGCGCGAGGTTGGCGCGATACGAAGTTTTAAGGTCGTGAACCGCCCCCTGAACGGCAATGAGCTACAGCAATGCAACAGCGTGGTACCCGCAGTAGCCGCCGCGAAGCCAGGCATGAAAACACCGCAAGAAGCTGGTCGTGCACCCGCCGCACGAGCACCGGGCGTGGCGCTGCCGCCGGCGAAGAAGCCGTCTGATGCAAAAGGCACGACGCAAGCCACGCGCCCCGTGCAACCCGGTGCGCCGCGGACCGTGACGCCCGCCCCGCGCGTGATCCGGGCGGATACCTTGCGCTATGCCGGCCGGGAGCCTGTCGTGATTAACGCCAGTCCTTTGCGCTATGCCGGTCATGGGCCGGTGGTAATCAACGCCGGTACCTTGCGTTATGTCGGTGGCGGGGCGGTGGTGATAAATGCCAATACGCTCAAGTATTCGGGAAATACCCGCTAGGGAACCTCTGATCAAGTCCGTTCGTGGTGAGCCTGTCGAACCATGAACG
>CAYIQV010000174.1:0-4293 GCA_964365635.1 uncultured Acidiferrobacteraceae bacterium | reverse complement strand
CGACTGGGTGCGATAGAACTCGCGAAACGCGGCGGCATCGCCGTCACGGCAGAACTGGCGGATGAGTTCAACCGGGTCCCGCATCGCGCTGGCAGATCCTTACGGCGGCGCGTCGGTCACGGTCACCCGCAGCGTCCGGGAAATATAGTCGGCCGTGCCGAAGTTTCTGAAGGTGGCGGTGGAATTGATCGCATAGACGTTGTACGTGGCACTACGCTCGCGGTGCGCTGTGGCCGTGCAATTTACGGCCACGGTAAATCCATTGAGGCCAGGTACCGGCAGCGAGAAGCTGGCGGACGCCGGGCAGCTCCCCGTTGTCACCGCCTGGAAAGCGCCCCACTCGATGCCCGCGCGCGCCGCATAATAGGCGCGCGCGCCCTGCGCGGCGGCGACGGCGGTCGCCCGCTCCATCCCGCCAATGGTGACCATCATCAATCCAAGTATGGCGAGCACCACGATGATGAAGACGGCCGCCACCAGGGAGAAACCGCGTTGGTACTTGCCACAACTGGAACCCATCTCAACCGCCCCCTCTCCCTTGAGGGAGGTGAGACGGAGCTGTTGCGAATATCCAGTGGACATTCGCGCCGTCGAACGGGCGCACGAGAGATTTTCGTGCGCCCCGGCGGGAATAGTTGGGGTGAGGGTGGTGACAAGAGACGCTTCGCCCCTCACCCTACCCTCTCCCCGAGGGGGAGAGGGATTATTGATATGAGTTCTGGCAGGGAACGTGTGCATCATGGGGAGTTGTCCACGTGCGCCTGATACAGCAACCGGACAACATCACCGCTGGCGGTGTCCGAGACGGTGATGTCGAGCGTTACCAGTCCGGCGCGCTGGTTCGTGCCCGGCGAGTAGGTAAAGGTGCAGGCCGTGACCGGGGTTGAAAGCAAGGCTATGTTGGTGGCAGCGGAGAGTGGCGCCGCCGAAGGATTGGTCGGTTGAGCCGACGTAATTGCATAGCTTGAGTAACGCGCGATGTTCCCGCCATTACCGGGAGTGCAAACATAACTCACCGGCGTGTCCACGATATAGACACGCTGATTGGGAGAGGCGTAGCGGAATTTGAAACTGCTGGATGGTTTTATACAGTGCTCGTCATCCCCGTTGGGATTGGCAATGCCCGGACTACAGGGATTGTCGCCGTCTAAATCAATCCCAAACGTCGTCACGCTGGGCCTTGTGATTACGTAAGATGCTGGCGCAGGAAGCGACTCATCGCCATCGTAATATGCATTGCCAGTGGTGCCGGTCACAGTCTGGTTGTAGATCGCCAGCCGTTCCGAAGTGGAATTGAACGGCAGCGGCCCCGGAAGATTCTGGAAAAATCCGACAATATTGAAGCCGTCGCTATCCGTTCCAGGAATTCGCAGACGATACTCTGTCGGTCCGTGGTTGTGGGCGATATTTCCCGGTCCATCGCGGTAGCGCGCGCCATCCACCGTATTGAGCATCTCGATCACCCGGCCGGTCGCGTCCACGCGGACACTGTTGGGCAGCGCCTGACGTATGTCCCGCCCCATGCGCCGCAGCGCCATCTCCGCGGCATCCACCAGCTCGGCGCGGCGCACCTGCGCCTCGTAGCCTTGCATCGAACCCACGATGAAGAACACGAGTATCGAGGAGATGATCCCGCTGATGGTTATCACCACGATGAGTTCGACGAGGGTCATGCCCTTGTGGCGGCGCGCGTCGCGGGCCGTGGACCGAAAAATGTGTGCCGGAAGACGCATATCAATAGTTCGTGCGATAACCGCTGATGGCGATAGCATCGCCGCTGGGCGTCGTTACCGTCACGGTCACACGAACGGCATTGCCGCTGGCAAGAGTGATGTTGTTCAGATCGTCCAACGCCGCCGCCACTTGCACGGTATATCCGCCCAAACCATTGATCGGCGTGCCGGTCTGGTCGCGCGCCCCGATATCGGTGAAGTTGTAGTCCAACACGTCATCGTAGGTCGCGCGCGTCGACTCGGGTCCAACGGTGAACTCCTTAGTGAGCGCCTCTTCGAGATAGGCTTCCGCGATCGCCACGGCCTGATGCCAGATCATGGGGTCGGCGCTCGCGCGTGTATTCTGCACGATAACCATGAGGACACCGGACAACGCGACGCTGATCACGACGATGGAGACGATCAGTTCCACCAGTGTCGTACCGAGCATGAAAAAACGGGATCGCATGGGCTTATAATCGCTGCACGAATCCGGTTGCGGATATCGCCTGGAAACTGCGGCTACCGACGGTGACCGTCACGGTCGCCGATGCGCTGCCATCAGGAGCGAAGGTGATGTTCGTCGCCGGCGAGAGCGTAACGCCACTCGGGGCGGTGCGCGTGAACGTCGCCGCATTACCGGAGGGATCGTCGACAGCGGTATCGTAAGGCCCCGTGTTGCACGTGCTGAAATTGGCGACACTGACACGTGATAGCGTGTATCCCGTCGAAGTGATTTGTACTTGCACGCTACAGCCGGTCGCCACCGCCAGCTTTTGTGCATAGCGTACTGCGGAAACCGTCTCGTCAAAAAACCCGCGATCCTGGAAAACTTGAACGTCGAAAAAGCGCGGGCCGACAGACGCCGCCAGCACCCCGATGAGCACCAAGGTCACGACCAGTTCGACGAGAGTGAATCCTTTGGAACGACCCATATACATTACTGTGAATTGTCTAGCCGTATGAAATGACGGAACCTGTTGGCCTGTTAGTCGAGGTTCGCGGAATTGAAGAAAACGCCAGAATCGCCACCCGCATGGTGATGACTACCAGCCTGGTAATAGTAAAACTGTGCGTCAGCTTCATACCTGCCCTGCAGGTTATTCGACGTAGAGCCCCTTAACTTCTAAATCTAGCAGATTCCCGGCTGAAAGCAGGCGACATGGCTTGTTCCTGGCGAAAAGCCCAAGGCCATGGAATTGGCGAGAATACCGGATTTTCAACGCATTCCGGGGAAAGGCTAGGTCGTCTTGAACATGGGTCTTTCAGGCACCGGCACCCGCCTCCACCCGAAATCCTTGAGTATCCGTTCAATGCTGTTGGCGAGCGCGATCGCCTGCTCTTTCTCGCCCGCCTCGAATCGAAGTTTCGCCGTGAATGCATAGTACGGCACGATGTCATCCGTTTCGTAATACCAGTGCTTCATGCCCTCTTCCGTCAAGCGGTGCGCCTCCTCGCGACGACCCAGGCTGTACAACAGCTTGGCGTATCGCAGGCGCGCCGGATACAGGCGCGGATTCAACCGCAATGCCTGCTGGTAGGCCTGGATAGCCTGCTTGAACCCATCCTCTCCCAGCAGCAACGGGTTTTCCTGATACAACTGACCGCGCACGGCATATATCTGGGCACGCAACGGATTCAACTGCTCTGCCTGATCGAGCAAGTCCCTTGCCTGATTGAAGAGGAGGATTTTTTCGTTTTGTTTCTCCGACGACAGTACCGTAATCAAGTGCCGGTACAAATCCGCCTGGCTCATGAATACGTTATCCGACGTGGGAGAAAGCCTGGCCGCCCGGCTCAACGCCTCGCCCGCCTCCTGCAAATGGCCTTTGCCGGTCAACGCCAAGGCCTTGTCATACTCATACGCTGACAGCCCGAGCGAGACAAAATAAACCAGCGGAAACATCGCCAGCAAAATGACCATGGCACGATAGGCTTTCGCCCCGAACACACGGGACGGCCGAAGCACTAAACCTTTTATTCCTTCCACGCTGACGGCGATGGAATGAATACGACCAAGCATCAATCCGGATATCATCAAAATCGCCATGATGTAAAAATTGAAATCGAGAAAACTGTGCATGGCCACGGCGAGCAGGCCACCAAATAAGCCGGTCAATTCAATCTTGCTGTCTGGCGGCACGGCGACGTTCCGCAGCAACCGGATAAACATCCAAAGAGCGCTGATCAGAACGGCGATAAAAAGCACAAGGCCCGGCAGTCCAAGCTCGATCCATATCTGCAGATAATCGTTGTGCACAAAATAACCGGCACTGGTATCGGCCGGATCGCGATATGGCGGCCAGGCGAGCGAATACAGCCCAAGACCTCTTCCCCACCATGGCGAATCCTTGAGCATTTCCCAGGACTGCCGCCAAATAATAAAACGCGTTTCACCGGCGCTGCCCATATCGTAGAGCGTTTCCAGCCGCTCCTTCACTCCGCCTTGCCAGCTCAAATCGGCCAGCGCAAAAGCCGCCGCCACAAGGAAAAGAAATAGCGCCACATCCTTTCTGGATACCCGCTTTACCGCCACCGCCAGCAACAGCCTTCCCTGCTGGAGCGTCAGCCAGTAATGGTC
>CAYIQV010000173.1:0-4324 GCA_964365635.1 uncultured Acidiferrobacteraceae bacterium | reverse complement strand
CGCGTCGAGCGCCACAAACTCGATGCCATGCTCGGCCTGTGCGAACTCACCACCTGCCGCCGCCAGGCGCTGCTGGCCTACTTTGCAGAGCCGCTGCACAAACCCTGCGGCAACTGCGACACCTGTCTCAACCCGCCCGAAACCTGGGACGCCACCGAGCCTGCGCGCAAGGCGCTTTCCTGCGTGCATCGCACCGGGCAGCGCTTCGGCGTGAACTATCTGATGGAAGTGCTTATGGGCAAGGACGACGAACGCATCCGCCGTTTCGGCCACGACAAAACCAGCACCTTCGGCATCGGCAAGGAGCACGGCGCCAACGAATGGCGCGGCATCTTCCGCCAGCTCATTGCCCGCGGCCTGATCGATGTGGACCTCGAAGGCCACGGCGCGTTGCGCCTTACCGACGCCTGCCGCGCCGTGCTGCGCGGCGAAGAACGCCTCATGCTCCGGCGCGAGGCCAAAAAACCCGCCACCTCCAAGGCCAAGGGTAAGGCCGCAGGACGGGGCGTCGCCTTCACCCGCGCCACCGATGTCACGCTCTGGGAGGCCCTGCGCGCGCGCCGGCGCGAGATCGCGCAGGAGCAGGGCATGCCGCCTTATGTGGTTTTCCACGACGCCACGCTTACGCAAATGGTCGAGCGCCGCCCACAGACGTTGCAGGAGTTCGCGCACATCTCCGGCGTCGGCGAACGCAAGCTCGCCGCCTATGGCGAGGATTTCCTCACAGTCATACGTGCCTATGCGCCAGCGCTGGAGAACGATTTGGCCTGAGGTGTGGTTGGAACTATTTCAATGGGTTGAGGTTCAATTCCACTGAGCCACTATCCGATGACAGGTAGACGGCAGCATCCTGAATGCTGCATTGCAGCTGCAGGTTGCGTTGCGCCAGGGCGGCGATGGGAGTTTCCGATTTGTTTTCTATAGATATCACACTCAGGTTATCAAAGCGGTCTAATTTTTCTTTTATCTGTTGCCACCATGGTTTGGCGGTGCGGGCCTGATAGGTGTAAATCACAACGCGGTCGGCTTTGCTGCAGGCTTTGCGAATCCGTTTTTCGTCCACTTGGCCCAGATCGATCCACAGTTTCACGTTTCCAGTCAGGTCTTTTTTCCAGAGGTCGGGTTCGTTTTCGGCGCTGAGTCCGCTGGCAAAAGATAATTCGTCGTCCGCATGCAGGGCAAAGGCGAGCAGCCGGATCATCAGGCGTTCTTCCGTTTCCGAGGGATGCTGCGCCAAGGTCAGGCGATGGTCCTGGTAATACTGGCGATTCATGTCCGCAATCTGAACGTCGGCTTTTATGATCGTCGCTTTAGTGGCCATAAATGGTTATCAAACGTTGATGTCCTGCAATTCCTGCTCGGAGCGAAATTCCCTGTTTTCCCCCGAGACGGGGTCATGGAAACGGACCTGTTTGGCCAGGAGCTGGAGCGGCTGGCTGAAATCATCGGCGCTTTCCGGCTGCAGCTCGGGGTAATACTTATCGTTAACGATTCTGAACCCCAAACCGCTCATGTGCAGCCGCAGTTGATGGGTCTTTCCGGTCATGGGCAGCAAACGGAAAAGCCCGCGGTTGTCTTTCACTTCCAGAAGCTCGATATGCGAACGGGCATTGGCGACACCGGGGGCGACTTTCATGCGGAACCGCGGTTCGCCGGGGACGATCCGGTTTTCGACCGTCCATTGGCTTTGCGGCGGCGGTGTCGGCACTTCCGCGAGCGCGTGATAGGTTTTCTCCACTTTCCCTTGCACAAAGAGATCATGGTAAAGGCCGCGGGTGTTTTTATTGACGGAGAAAATGACCACGCCCGCGGTCTCGCGGTCCAACCGGTGAATGGGCGTGAGATCGGCGATGCCGGTTTTAGCGCGCAGGCGGTTAAGCAAGCATTCCTCCACGTAATGGCCCCCCGGAATCACGGGCAGAAAATGCGGTTTGCAGGCCACCAGGATTTCGTCATTTTGAAACAGGATGCGCTCGGTAAAAGGAATGACCGGTTCGTTTTCGACTTCGCGGAAATAAAATATCCGCTTGGAGGGGGCGTAGGCCGTGTGCGCGCTGATCGGTTGGCCCGACTCGTCCAGCACCTTGCCTGCGCGCAGGCGTTGTTCCCATTGCTGCCGCGGGATGTTCGGGAAGGTCCGGAACAGAAACTCCACCATCGACGGATAGGGCTTCGCCGCGGGCGGCAGCGTGACGACGGAAGGATGCTTGGCAATCGCCACGTAAAATATCCTCCGGAATACGCCATTCAGGAATAGGGGGACGGGTTGGGGTAATCCCGTTTCCGCCGCATGGCGGCACGCGTGCAATTATAACAAGGGCGGCAACCCGGTATCGGTTTTCTGGTAAAGTCGAACCCCCCACAAAAGGGACCGGAGTGTTTATCCACATGAAGCCTTTTTGTCCGTGGCTCCGCATTGAGCGCCGAGTGGTTTCCGCGCTGTTCGCCATCATTTTCCTGTTCGGCCTCCCCGGGCCGGCAAACGCTGACCCGACTTCAAATAAGATTGCCGGGGTGGCGAGCCTCATCGTTCCGGGTGCGGGGCAGGCCGCCAATGGCGAGTACGATACCGCCGCCGCGCACTTCAGCGTCTTCGCCATTTCCGTGTACGGCGCGCTGCGTTACCAGAAAAAAAGCGATTATCTGGACGACAAAAAGCGTTACGACGAGGCCAACGATCGCGAATTTGTCAATCGCGCCACGCTCAAGTTCGACTACGCGGCAAGGCTCGCGACCGACACCGCGCTCTACTCTTCCTTTGGAGCCTATCGCGACGCGCGTACTCACGACAATTCCGGTTACCGCACGCCGCTGCCGCGCGAATCGCTGAACGATATGGCCGTGGCCCCGTTTTCGTTCAAGTATCTGTCGCGCCCGACGACGTTTATTCCACTCATGCTTCAGGCCGCGGCGGTGTTCGGCAGCAAGAGCGGTTATGGCGTCTACCGCCACGCCGACGTGAGCCAGGGTGATCTGCACATTTTCAATTTTGTTGCCAACGAAATGACGGCGGTGGGCGAGGAGGCGATGTTTCGCGGATTCCTGAACAACGAATTCAGCAACCGTTACGGCGATACCAACGGGCTCATGACCTCGTCCGCCATTTTCGGGCTCGCGCACACGGGCCAGGGCCAGACCGCCAATGCCCTGCAGGCGGCGGTCGCGGGGCTGTATCTCGGCTGGGTGCAGCAGCGCAACGGGTTTGAAATCGGCGAAGGCGTGGCGTTGCATTACTGGATCAACGTGCTCGCGGGCGTCTCCGCGATCCGCAACGGTGGCAGCGCGCCGCTGTTGAACGTGCGCCTTTCGTTTTAACCGATGGAGATGGGGTTTATTTAGGGAGAGGGAATTACTCAGAGTTTTCCTAAGTGCTTTACCTGGGCAAATAGTAAAAGCCGCCAGATTTTTCGGGTGGCTTCTTTGTGTTGACACCTTTACAGGGCAGCGACAGACTGTGGGTATGGTCAGGTATCAGCCGGAGGCAATCACGATGGACCATCGGGTATTCACTGCAGTTTCGATTCTGATGTTTTCGCTCGCTGGAACGGCGTTCGCCGATGCGGCGGACGTTATGGTCTACAAAAGCCCCACCTGCGGCTGCTGCAAGAAGTGGGTGGAGCACATGCGTGAAAACGGCTTTACCGTGAAAACCCGGGACATGGCGGATGTCACACCCTACAAGGCTCGTTACGGCGTGACCCCTGAACTTGCCTCCTGCCACACGGCCGTGGTTAACGGTTACGCGATCGAAGGCCATGTGCCCGCCGCCGACGTCAAACGCCTGCTCAGGGAACGGCCCAGGATCGCCGGCCTTTCTGCGCCCGGCATGCCGGCCAGTTCGCCGGGCATGGACACGGGCCATGACCCCTACGACGTGCTTTCCTTCGACAAGGAAGGAAACGTTGCCGTGTATGCGAAGCATTAAAAGACTCGCCGTCGATGCACCCACCGGTGCATGAGTAATCCATCCCGCGACAATCCACTGCCGTTCCTTGAGTCGTTCGGCGAGAAGTTCTCGGCCATCCTCGACCGCGATCTCCATTCCCCCACCCAGACATAACGGTAATAAATGATGGTTGGCGTTATGCGCCTTATTATTGCAGCTCGATGACCCCGCCCACGCTCACGGTCAGGGTGCTGGTGCCGGCCTCGACGGCGGGCGGCGCGACCGTTGCCGCCTCCATGGCCATACCGCGCATCATCGGCACGGGTTGTTCGCCGCCTGAGTTGATGGCGACATCCACGATGCGGTAGCCCTTGGCCACAAGTTGCTTGCGCACCAGCTCGGCGCGCTGTTTGAAGGCGTCGAGTGCCTGCGCGATCA